>NZ_JAEIMH010000051.1:2903-19782 GCF_016464295.1 Streptomyces sp. N35
GAGAAGCGAGAGGACCAGACCCCCGCGGGTGCCGCCCTGTGCGCCCCCCGCCCCCCGCCCCCACTCCCCCGAGCGCCGGAACTCTCTGTATGTGCGACTCGAGCACGTGGGACCTGTCCAGGCGAGTCTCGCCTGACTCAGCAGCGATCGAACGGATCCGGTCCTTCACCGCGTACGCGATCTCCACCTCCTGGGGCTCGGCCCGGATCGGAGCCCAAGCGAAACGTTCCACCTCAACCAGGTCAGCGGGAAGGTCAATCGTCACAAAACGACACCTTGGGCTGTTTCCGCGGCTTCCCTGTGCGCTGCTGCAGCAAGCTATGTCGCGATACTGGTCGTTTTCGGTCAGAACTCGGCGGTTCTCTTGTGAGGGGCACTTCTGAGCGTAATGGTCGTGCAAGGCAGTGCAATCGGCTCGACTCCGGAGGCGGTCATGGCGTTACGGTTCGTGGGCATTGATCCGAAGACCGGTCAGCAGGGCTCGCCCACGGTGTGGGTCGACGAGGAGAACGCGGAGTTGGTCTTGCAGGGTTGGAAGCCGAGCCCGGAGCTGGAGGCCGAGTGCGCGGCCTGGGAGGTTCCTGGGCATGCGGCCGGTATCCCGGACCATGAGGCCGTCGTACGGATTCCCGCCCGCATGGTGCCGATGATCAGGGAGGCTTGCGATGTCGTCGAGCGACGCGCCCAGCTTTGAGGAACTGCTCGCCGGCGCCCAGCGTTCCGCCTGCCATCTGGAAATGCGCGACACGTACGCGGTGGGCGACGAGTCCGAGGACTTCGAGAACTGGCGCCGTACCGGTGTGCGCGATGTCGACCCCGGCTCGGAGTACTGGGCACCCTGGGTCAACCTGATCGGCCGCACCACACAGCGCGGCGTCACGATCCGTCGAGCCCGCGTCGTATCTGAGCCGGTGTCCGAGTACATCCGGTACGAGCACGCGGGAGCATTGGTCAACGTGACGGCCGGGGAAGACGTGCGCTGGCTGCCGAGACGCATGGCCTCGGACATCGCACTGCCTGGCAACGACCTGTGGCTCTTCGACCACAGCGCGGTGCTGTTCAACCACTTCGACGGAGACGGCAATTGGACCGAGCCGAAGTGGGAGGTGCGCACCGAGCCCGCGGTGATCCAGCTCGCTGCGAGTGCCTTCAAAGCGGTGTGGGAGCGCGGCACCCCGCACGAGAAGTACACCGTCTGACCCGCGCCGACCAAAGAGCCCGTACATGACCGCGTCACCCTCGTCCGCCGCACAGGCCGCCCGTGAACTTCTCGCCGGGCGGCTGCGGGACCTTCGCCTCGACGCAGGCCTGTGCGGTGAGGAGTTGGCCCTCAGGTGCGGCTGGAGTCCCTCGAAGCGATCGAGGATCGAGAACGCCAAGACCCCGCCGTCCGACGAGGACGTACGGCGCTGGTGCGCCGCCTGCGGAGCCGAGGATCAGGCCGCTGATCTGGTCGCCGTGAACCGGCAGGCCGAGCAGATGTACGTGCACTGGAAGAAGCTGCACCGGCACGGAATGCGCCGCGCCCAGGACGAGGTCCTACCGCTGTACGCCCGCACCCGGCACTTTCGGATCTACACCTCGAACGTGGTGCCCGGCATCTTGCAGACCGAGGCGTACGCCGCCGCGCTGCTTTCGACGATCGCCCGCTTCCAGGACACCCCTGACGACGCACCGCAGGCCGCCGCTTCCCGTATAGAGCGCTCCGCCGTCCTGCACGAAGGCGGGCACACGTTCGCGTTCCTGCTCGAAGAGACGGTGCTGCGCTACCGGATCGGCGACGCCGAGACGATGGCATCACAGCTCGGCTACCTCCTGGCCGTCGCCGCCTTGCCGAACGTCAGCCTCGGCATCATCCCCTTCACGGCCGAGCGCCGCATGTGGCCGCTGGAGGCTTTCTACCTCTTCGACGACCACCAAGTGAGCGCCGAGCTGCTGACCGCCGCCGTGAACGTGACCGCGCCCAGCGAGACCGCCGTCTACGCGAAGGCGTTCGCCGAGATGGCGAAGATCGCCGTCTACGGCACCACCGCACGCACTCTGATCACCGAGGCAATCACCGCTCTCGACTAAGTTGCGTGCAAGGTCGTGCAAGATTGTGGAGGGTCAACTCAGGACACCTCTAGCGTCATTGCCATGACGACGACCGAGACCACCGAGAGCGGTCCCGTGCACCTCGGCGACCCGTACGCGACCCCCGCCCCGTCACCGGCCCCCGGGTGTGACGTGTGCGACGCCTTAGCTCGGCAGCGCGAAGAATGCCGGCGCGTACGGAACATGACCGGCGTCTCGGACTGCAATGTGGAGATCCGCCAGCACCCGCACATCGGGCGACTCCTGTGATCAGCCGAGCCGACGTCGTCGGCCACAAGGCCCAAGAGGCGACAGGACCCATTTCAGTCTGCCGCGATCAACTAGCCCTGGACAGCACCACGGACCATTTCAATCTATTACGAACCCTTACGGATGCGTGCCAACTGGGAACAGTTGGACGGCGGGGCGAGTTGGCCACAACGGAACTATCCGCTCCTGCTGTAAGGGAAATACGCGTGCCCCACTACGACCTGGTGATCGTCGGTGCCGGATCGGGCAACTCGATCCTCGACCCGCGTTTCGCGGACTGGAACACGGCGATCGTGGAGAAAGGCACATTCGGCGGCACCTGCCTGAACGTGGGATGCATCCCGACGAAAATGTTCGTGCACACCGCAAGCATTGCGGCTACCCCTGCAACATCATCGATGTTCGGCGTCGACGAAGAGCTGATCAACGTCCGCTGGCGCGACGTGCGCGACCGGATCTTCGGGCGGATCGACCCGATCGCCGCCGGCGGACGTGATTATCGCGTCGACCACCAGGACAACAAGCACGTCACCGTGTACGAGGGCGAAGGCCGCTTCACCGGTACCAAGGAACTGCAGGTCAGCTACCTTGACGGCCGCCCGGCCGAAACGATCACCGCCGAACGCTTCGTGCTCGCTGCAGGTGGGCGTCCGATGATCCCGGACATTCCCGGCCTCGCCGAGGTCGGCTACCTCACTTCGGACACCGTCATGCGGCTGGATGGGCTGCCGTCGAGGATGGTCATCCTCGGCGGCGGGTACATCGCGGCCGAGTTCGCCCACGTCTTTGCCTCGTTCGGGGTGAGCGTGACCGTGGTCAACCGGTCCGGCGCGCTGCTGCGTGCCGAGGACGAGGACATCAGCGCACGGTTCACCGAACTGGCCGCGCGGCGGTTCGACGTTCGGCTTGACCGGAGGACCATCCGCGCGCGCAAGACCTCGTCGGGTGTTGCCTTGGACCTTGAAGGCCCCGACGGAGCCGAGACTGTGGAGGCCGAGGTGTTGCTGGTCGCTACCGGCCGCACCCCGAATTCCGACATCCTCGACGTCGCCGCCACCGGTGTGACCACCAGCGAGCGCGGGCATGTCGTGGTCGACGAGTACCAGCGGACTGTCGTCGACGGTGTCTACGCACTCGGCGATATTTCATCAGCCTTCGAGCTGAAGCATGTCGCGAACCACGAACAGCGCGTCGTGCAGCACAACCTGCTGCATCCGGATGAGCAGATCGCCTCGGACTACCGGTTCGTCCCGCACGCTGTGTTCACCTCGCCGCAGATCGCTTCGGTCGGGTTGAGCGAGCACGAGGCTCGCAAGCGCGGCATTTCGTACGTCACTTCGCACCAGGACTACGCCGATATCGCCTACGGTTGGGCGCTGGAGGACACCACTGGCTTCGCGAAGCTGCTGGCCGACCCGGCCACCGGGCAGCTATTGGGCGCGCACATCATCGGCCCGCAGGCCTCGTCCGTAATCCAGCCACTGATCCAGGCGATGAGCTTCGGTCTCGACGCGAAGAGCATGGCGCGTGGGCAGTACTGGATCCACCCCGCGATGCCGGAACTCGTCGAGAACGCGCTGCTGAAACTGCCGCTGGACTGACGTACCAGTCGATTCGGCCGGCTGGCTCATCCATTGAGGTCGGTGCCAGCCTGTTTCGGACCGGAGGGTAGTAGGTGAGGTCCGACCCCCGACATGCGAGGCGGGCGTGACACAGCGCCCAGCGCGGCGACCTTGCGGAGGCACGGTGGGCCTTTGCCGTCCGAGGGCGGGCGGCAAAGGCCCCCAGGCAGGGCGTACCTGCCGCATGCTGAGGGCGCACCGGCGTCAGGACGCTCGATCGCTGCCGGCCTCGCGCAGTGCGGTCAGCAGGGCGAGCGGTGTCGCGGCCGCCCAGGCCTGCGGCGAGCAGGAGTGCGGATACGGCACCGGTTCCGGATGCTCTGCGCGGCTGTAGCCGGCCATCACCTCGGGCAACCGGAAGCCGTGCCGGGACGCTGCGTCAATCAACCCGCTGCTCAACGTACGGACCTCGTCCTCGAGTCCGTAGCGAGCGAGACCGAGGGCGATGACCGCGTTGTCATGCGGCCAGCAGCTGCCCTTGTGGTACGAGAGGGGGTGGTAGGCCGTTTGCCCGGTCGCGAGGGTGCGGATGGCCCAGCCGGAAAAGAAGTCCGGCTGCAGCAGGCGCCGTCCGAGCCCTGTCGCACGCTCCGCGCCAAGGATGCCGGACCACAGCAGGTGCCCAGCGTCCGAGGCCAGCGCGTCCACCTGGCGCCCCATTCCGTCCAGAGCGAGTGCGGGAAAGTCTGCGTTCGGCATCCAGAAGTCACGCGGGAAGCGTTCCTGCAGCCGGGCCGCGGCGAAGTCCATTCGGTCTGCGTAGGCTTCGTCCTCCCAGACGCTTCGGGCGAGTTGAGCGGTGCGCACCAGTGCGTCGTACGCGTAGCCCTGGGCCTCGCAGACCGCGATCGGCCCCTTGGCCTGGCGGCCGTCGGCGAAGCAGATCGCTCCCGCGGAGTCCTTCCAGTTCTGGTTGACGAGACCCTTGGCGTCGGGCCAGTAGATCAGGTAGCCGTGCTCGTCCAGCCCGCCGTCGGTGAACATCCACTCCACTGCTGCCCGCGCCTGCTGCTCCAACTGCCGGGCGAGCGTGGGGTCGCCGGTGGTTTGCGCGTGCGCGTGCAGCAGCACGAGGAAGAGCGGGGTCGCGTCGATGGAGCCGTAGTAGCGGCCATACGGGACTTGGCGGAAGTGGGCGAGTTCGCCATGCCGCACTTCGTGCACGATTCGCCCGGGCTGCTCGCCTCGGTCGTCGTCGTACCGCGTGCCTTGCGTGGCGGCAAGGGCCAGCAGGGTGCCCACTGCCGTGTCAGGCCGGTACGGCAGCAGGAAGAGCGACGTCAGCAACGAATCGCGGCCGAACAGGGTGAGGAACCAGGGGATACCCGCAGCCGGCACGGCCACGGATGCGCCGTCGGGCGTGGTCGCGGGCACGCGGAGCCTGTCGAGGTCCGCGAGGCCCTGCGCGCAGGCCCGCGCCAATTCGGGGTCATCGGTCGGCGGCAGGGGTGGGTCGGCGGGACGGTCGGGCAGGGCAGGGTCGGACCAGTGGTGCGGCCGGGCAGCGACATGGAGGGTGAGGGTGGTTGCTCCGTGGGCCGGCAGATCCACGGTCCATGCCAGTTGGTGGGCGGTGCCGCCAACCGCCTTGACCGAATCCGGGGCGGGGGACGCAGTCACAGTCGTACGGGAATGCCAGTCGTCGCGCTGGTAGTCGAACTCCACACCGTCCGGGCGACGCTGGCCGCTGCGCTCGGCGCCCCACTTGTCGTAGTGGCGATCATCGGCGCGCAGCTCGAATTGATCGGCAAAGTCCGCGTCCACAGTGAGGACAAGCCGGGCGGTCGCCGCCGTCGGACGGTTGTTCACCAGGCGCACGGCTTCGTGCAACTCGCCTACGGTCACCCACTGTTGACGGAAGACTGTATGGGTGGGCGGCTCGTCCCGGGTGCCTGGCGGGGTCAGCACGCAGGACGCCACGGCGCCCTCGGCCGCCGGAACCAGAACCGGCGGCGCCGAACCGTCGACGGTAAGCTGCCAGCGGCTCAAGTGCCGGGCGTCGTGCACGAACAGCCCCTCGGGCGTGGTGCCTGAGATGTTGTTGATGTTTCCGCCGGAGCCGAGGATCGCGTACGTCCCCTCGTCCACGAGCAGAACGCGGTCAGAGGCTGTCATCGAGAACCCGCCCTTGTTTGCCGGGCCAGCAGATCGAGCGCCAGTGCGGCGGTCCAGGCGAAGTCGCGGGTGCCGTGCCCTTCGCCGGTGACCGGGTCGACGTACTCGGCGAAACCGGAGGCGCCGGATGAGGCGAGGAATGCGGAGTGCAGCTGATCGGCTCGCTTGTCGGCGCCGTAGCCGCGGAGTCCGCGTTCGATCAGCCAGGCTGTGTTGAACCAGGCGGGACCGCGCCAGTAGCGGGTGCGGTCGAAGGACGGTCCGGTGAAGGCGTAACTCGCGACCAGGCCTGTCTCGGCAGCTCGGAAATGGGGCCCGTCGAGGGTGGTGCGAAGTGCGCTGGTGACCTCATCGGGAAGCCCTGGAACGATCAGGGGGATCAGCCCGGACACGCTGCGTTCTGTGATGAGGTCCCCTTCGACCAGGTCACGGCACAGGAACATGCCGTAGGCCGGGTGCCACAAGCGCAATACCAGTGTGGCGGTCAACCGGCGGGCCCGCTCCTCGTGGACCGCGGGGTCGGCGCCGACGGCCGTCGCGATCCGGGCGAGGGAGTGCTCGGATGCGATGAGTAGTGCGTTGACGCAGGGGTCCTCGACAGCGAAGGCGTGCCGCCCTGGCTCGTCCGCGTACCCCGAGTCGCGGTAGTCGGCGGCAAGGCGCACGTAACGTCCGTAGTCGAGATCGGTCGGCCGGTCCGCGGCAGCCCCGTGATCCAGGTCGGCGCGCCGGAAGGTATCCGGCGCGGCGGGGGAGATGCGAGCCAACGGCCCGTCCCAGCAAGGGCTGTTGTCCATGCCGGGTTCCCACGGATGCACCGTCGTGACCAGGCCGCTACCGCCCAGATTGCGCTGGGCGGTCAGGTAGCGGTGCCAGGCGGCGAGCTTCGGATACATGCGCGCGAGGAAACCGCGGCGCAGCGACTCCTGTGGGTCAGCCTCGTGAACGAGCCATGCGGCGAGGGCGTGTACGGGAGGCTGCACTATGCCCGAGGTCTCCGGTGCAGCAGGAGCGCCGGCTGCGGCTCCCGCGGTGGAGGAACGCCAGAAGTCGGGGCTGGGAAAGTAGGCGCCGAGGGGCACGGCCGGGTTGAACACGATGTGCGGGATGCGGCCGTCTGCCCACTGCGCGCCGAGCAGGGTCTCCAGCTCGAGCTGCGCCCGGCGCACCGACAGGTGGCGCAAACCGATGGCGATGAACGCCGAATCCCAACTCCACTGGTGCGGATAGAGGGTGTGGGAGGGCACGGAAGAAGCGCCGGTCCAGTTGTCGAGCAGGACCCGGGAGGCGCCACGCCGCAGTTCCTCGCCGTCGAATGATGTGCGGGCCGCATCGAGCAACTTCGTCATGCGCCGGACCTCCTCAAGAAAGCGGGGATGGAGCGCACGGCCTCGATCGGGTCTCCGGCCAGCCGGCACTCGGCGGCGAGGTAGCCGTCGTAGCTGATGGTGTGCAGTGCACTGAGCCAGGCGGCAAAGTCGAGATGCCCGGCACCCGGCTGGAAGCGGTTGGAGTCGGATACCTGCGCGTGGCCGATGTAGGGCGCGTACTTGATGATCGACGCGGCCGGATCGGCCTCCTCGATGTTCATGTGGTAGCTGTCGATACCGATCTTCACCGAGTCGAGGCCCACCTCTTCGATCAACGCAGCAGCTTGTCCGAGGCGGTTGACCATGTGGTCCTCGTAGCGATTGAGCGGTTCCAAATACAGCGTGACGCCCTCTCGCTTCGCGTGTTCACCCAGCTCGGCGAGCCCGGCGAGCAGCACCGCGCGGTCCTCGGCCTCGCTGCGCGGAGGCTCGAAGGGCGGCAGCCGGCGGGAGAACATGCCGTACGACGCCGGGGTTTGCGCTCCGAGCCCGCCGATCTCGGCGATAACAGTCAGCTGGGTTTTCATCTGGGCGATCGCGTCACGGCGCAGCCCGTCGTCGAACGCCCCGAAGAAGTGCAGCATTTCGACGCAGACGGTGGGCATGACGACACCGTCCTTGAGGGCCTGTTTCAACTCGGGCAGCCTGGAACGGAAGTGGAAATCGCCCTTGGCCCGTAGCTCGATCGCGTCGTATCCCGCGGTCTGCGCGAACTCCCACTTCTCCTGGAGGTTTTCCCCGGGGAGCAGCTGTTCCTGGGCGGCGGTCTTCAGCACGTGCACACTCTCCTCAGAATTCCAGGACGACCTGGAGCGCGTCGGCGGGACGCTCGTCCAGGAGGACGTACGCCTCGGCGGCGTCCGCGACAGGGACGACATGGCTGACCAAGGACTCGACATCGACTTGGCCTTCCGCGACCAGACGCAGGAAGGTCCGCTGCAGCCGCTCCACGTTCCAGCGCCCGGTCAGCTCTGGTGGCACCCCGCCGATCTGAGAGCAGATCAACTGGACACGGTTGTGGTGGAATTCGTCGCCGAGCCGCAGCCCAGCACCGTCGCCCTGATAGAAGCCGGAGGCGACCACTCGGCCGCCGACAGTGACCGAGCGCAATGCTTCGTGCAGGGCGGGATATGCGCCACTGATCTCGATGGCCACGTCGGCTCCGACTCCGCCGGTGGCCTCACGTATGCGGGCGGCGACAGGGTCGGTATGTGCGTTGAGAGTGCTGTGTGCGCCGTACTGCTTGGCGCTCGCCAGGCGTATCTCGAGGGCGTCGACGGCCGTGACACGGGCGCCGTTGAGCTGCGCGAGGCGGGTGGTGAGCAGGCCGATGACGCCTTGCCCGAACACGGCTACGTCCTCGCCGACGTGGATGTCCGCGGCGAGGACCGCGTTGTACGCGATGGCGCCGACGCGGGCGAAGGCGCCGGCGAGTGGTTCGAGCCCACCCGGCAGGGTGTGACCGATCATTCGCTCGGCGGGCACGATGCCTTCGCTGCGGTGGCCCCAGATGCCCCACACGAGCTCGCCGACTGAGGGCATGCCGGCCGTCCCGGCGAGCTCCGGGGAGACCTCGGTGACCACGCCAACCTCGGAGTAGCCCCAACCCGCGACCGGATACTCGATGCCGGCTGCTCCGTCGCGGAAGAGCCGGGTCTCGGGGTCCCAGGTGCGTGTCAGGTACGGGTTCGTTCCCCGGTAGGCGGTGAGTTCGGTACCGGCCGAGATGCCTGAGTAGCGGGTCCGCACCCGCAAATGACCGACGGGCAGAGGGGCGGAGGCATGCTCTGCCACTTCGACCTGACGAGGGCCGGTGAATTGGACGACGCGTTCCACGTGAAGGCTCCGGGGGTTGGTTCTCTACTAACGCCGAGAGTAGCCGTCACTTATGCGTTGTCAATCAACAAAAGTAGATCGTGGGTTGACCTTTGTCGACGCTGTGAGGGCTAGCGTCGATCCCTCGGTGTGCGGGTGAGGGGCCGTGACTCAATCGAGACTTCCAGGCGCGACATGGTGGGGGCGCCCGCCGCTCCTCGACAGCACGTGGCTGATGCTCGGTGCGAACGGCCTGCGGGTTTCGGGTAGTTATGTCTTGTCAAGAAGCAAAAGACCTGCTGGTATGCGTAGCAGGTAGGCGGAAGTCGGCAATGAGGATCAGGCATGCAGATGAGGAACCGACGGGTGCAAGCGAGTAGGCGGCGCTCACGGGCGGCCGCAGCCGCCCTTGCGGCGGCACTCGGCATCGGAACGCTGGCGGGCTGCTCGAGTGGCACCGCCCCGGGCAAGCCCGACAACAAGATCACTGTGTGGTCGCAGGAGAATCTGACACCACGAATCGCCGCCACTCGGAAGGTCATTGACCGCTTTGAGGAGGAGACCGGCATCCGGGTCGACCTGGTAGGTGTCGATGAAGGTCAGATGCCGCAGCTGATCATGTCGGCTGCCGCGTCTGGCAAGATGCCGGACGTCATCGGCGCCGCCCCCATGGGCCAGACCTGGCAGATGTACAGCAACGGCCTGCTCAACACCGACATTCCCCGCCAGATTGTCGACGGGCTCGGCCGCGACACCTTCAACGCCAACGCCCTCGCGCTGACCGCCGACGGCTCCACCCAGCTGGGCGTGCCTTCCGATGCCTGGCTGCAGTTGCTGATCTACCGCAAGGACCAGCTGCAGCAGGCGGGACTGGGCGTCCCCGACACGTACAACTCCCTGCGCAAGGCTGCCGAGGGTTTGCAGACCAAGGGGCGTGACGGGATTGCCGCCGCTACTGATCCCAGCGACGTCTTCACGCAGCAGAGCTTCGAGAACCTCGCGCTAGCCAACGACTGCCAACTCGTCGACAGCCAGGGGGAGGTGGCCCTCGACTCACCTCAGTGCGTCGCTGCCTTCGCGGCCTACGACACTCTCGCCCGAGAGTACGGAGCCCCTGGGACGCAGACTGTGGACTCCACCCGGGCCACATACTTCGCAGGGAAGTCCTCGATGGTCATCTGGTCCTCGTTCCTGCTCGATGAGCTCGCCGGCCTGCGCAAGGATGCGCTCCCCAGTTGCGCCGAGTGCAAGGGTGATTCGGAATTCCTCGCCGAGAACAGTGGCATCGTCACCACCCTCAAGGGTGAAGACGGCGCCAAGGCCGCCCAGTTCGGTGAGATCACCTCCTGGGTGACCACCAAGACCGCCGAGAGCGAGGCCTCCAAGAAGTTCATCGAATACATGATGGGTGCCGGATACGAGGGCTGGTTCGGCATGGCGCCCGAAGGCAAGATCCCCGTCCGAAACGGCACTGCCGCCGCACCCGAGAAGTACCTGGACGCCTGGCGATCGAGCGAGATCGGTGTCGACAGCCGCAAGCCCCTGAACCAGGTCTTTTCCGACCAGCTCCTGGACCAGCTTGCCGACGGCGTCAGCAACATGCAGCGCTGGGGCATCACCCAGGGCGAAGGCGCACTGGTCGGCGCCACCAATGGCGAACTGCCCGTCCCCAAGGCCATCGGCGCCATGACCGCGGGCCAGCTCTCTCCCCAGGAGGCGGCGCGGGAAGCGCAAGAAGAAGTCGCCGCCCTGAAGAAGTCCCTCCAGTAGCGGCCAGGCCGCCCGTCACCGAGGTACCCAACCATGACCGCAACACAGCGCGGTGCTCAGCCGCCCCGTGCAGCTGACGAGCGCCCGTCCCTCGACCGGCACCCGGCTTCACAACAGCGCGCGCCGCTGTCCGCGAGCCGCCGCGAGAACCGGGCCGGACTCGCTTTCGTCACCCCCACCTTCCTGGTGGTCCTGGTGGTGGTGATCCTGCCGATCCTCTGGACGGTGGTACTCGCCTTCCAGCACGCCCGACTCGTAGACATCCAGGGCATGGGATTCTTCGGCAACTGGTCCCTGGACAACTTCGCCGAGGTCCTCGGCTCCGCCGGCTTCTGGTCGAGCCTTGGCACCACCCTCACGTACACCATCGGTGCCACCCTCGGCTCCACCCTCCTCGGCCTGGTCGCAGCGCTTGCCCTGCGCAAGCCGTTCCGCGGTCGTGGCCTGATGCGTGGGGCCATGCTGCTGCCGTACGTGGCGCCGGTCGTCGCGGTCGCATTCGTCTGGGAAGTGGCGCTGAGCCCGCAGTACGGCGTGGTCAACGAATGGGGCCAGAAGCTCTTCGGCTGGGACGACCCGATTGCGTTTCTGTCCACGCGCGAGTACGAAGTGAACCTCCTGGGCTGGCACTTCGACATCCCTCTGGCGTTGCTCACTGTCATCGCCTTTGAGATATGGCGCTACTTTCCATTCGCCTTCCTGTTCATCCTGGCCCGTCTCCAGGCCGTGCCGGACGGTTTGGAGGAGGCCGCGAAAGTCGATGGAGCCACGCCACTGCAGCGCTTCCGCTACATCATGCTGCCGCAGCTGATGCCGGTCATCGCGCTTCTCTGCGTGCTGCGTTTCATCATGACGTTCAACAAGTTCGACGACGTCTACCTGCTCACCGGCGGTGGCTCGGGTACCGATGTGGCCGCGGTGCGCGTCTACGACTTCCTCACCGCCCGCTACGACGTCGGCGCGGCCTCCGCGCAGGCCCTGGTGCTCGCCGTGATCCTCATGGTGCTCCTCGGCCTCTACTTCAAGTTCTTCGGCAAGAAGGTGCAGGAGGAAGCCTGATGGCACGCACGTCCATGACGCGCACACAGTTCGAGGAGCGCCTTTTCGGCGTGCTCCGCTGGCTCGTGATCACCTTCCTCGGAGTGATCACCATCGTGCCGTTCTACTACATGATCCTGCTGTCGGTGAAGCCGATCGAAGCTCTGCTGCTCGACCCGGGTTCGCTGTGGGTGTCCGCTCAGGACTTCACGCTCGCGACGTACGAGAACGTGATGAAATCCACCGACGGCGGCGGGCAGGGCTTCATGCAACTGCTGCTCAACTCGGCGCTGGTCTCGCTCGGCACTGTTGTCCTCACATTGGTGGCAGCAGTACCGGGGGCGTACGCCATCAGCAGGCTGAAGTTCTTCGGCGGCCGTCAGGTCAGCGCCCTGTTCCTTGCTGTCTACCTGTTCCCGTCGACGCTGCTCGCGGTCCCCCTCTTTGTGATGTTCGCGAGGCTGGGGCTGTCGTCCAGCCTGGTGGGTCTGGCCATCGTGTACGTCGCCCAGACCGTGCCGGTGTCCATCTACATGCTGAAGAATTATCTGGTCACCGTCCCGTACTCGATCGAGGAAGCGGCGGCCATCGACGGCTGTTCGCGGCTGCAGACCGTGCGCAAGGTAATTCTGCCGCTGGCCACGCCCTCGCTGATGGCCACCGGGCTGTACGTATTCATGATCGCCTGGAACGAGTTTCTTTTCGCGCTCCTCTTCCTCGCGGCCGATCCCGACAAGTGGACGGTCTCCTTGGGGTTGGCTCAGCTCGCGAACGGCATCGAGGTCTCCAAGACCGTTTTGATGGCCGGTTCCGTGGTCCTCACGATCCCCGTGGTACTCCTGTTCTTCGCCGCGGAGCGCCTCCTCACCGAGGGTCTGACGAGCGGTGCGGACAAGAGCTGAGAACGGGGAGACAATGTTGGGGAACCAGGCAAGTGCGGGCCACCTGCTGCAGCTCATTCGCAGTGGCGAGGCCACCACGCGTGGCGCACTGCAGGAGGCCACGGGGCTGTCCCGGTCGACGGTGAGCGCACGCCTGGACCAGCTCTTCGGCGCGGGCTGGCTGCGCGAGGTCGCCGGTACCTCCACGGGGGGACGTCCCTCTTCCCGCCTCGACTTCGACGCGGCACATGCCGTGGTGCTCGCTGTCGACCTGGAGACCCGGCACGCCCGCGCAGCCGTGCTCGATCTGGCCGGTACTGTGCTCGCCGAGCGTTGCGCCGACCTCGCTGTCACCGAGGGACCCGACCAGGTGCTGGACACCTTGGCCACATGGTTCGCCCCATTGCTCGCCGATGCGGAGGTGGAAGCGGAACGGGTGTGCGGTATCGGTCTCTCGGTGCCCGGGCCCGTGGACTTCGCCTCAGGTCAGGTCATCCAGCCACCGATCATGCCGGGTTGGGACCGTTTCCCGATCCGCGAACGGCTTCAAGAAGCCTACGCTCAGCACGTCGGCTCACGCCTCGACCCCGGCCCGGTGCCCGTGTTCGTCGACAACGACGCCAACCTCATGGCGTACGCCGAACAGCGCGCGAGTCACCCCGACTGCGGTGCGTTCCTCCTGGTCAAGGCGTCCACCGGCATTGGGGCGGGTGTCGTCATCGATGGCGAGGTCTACCGCGGCATCGATGGCGGCGCGGGCGACATCGGGCACATCCGCCTGCACGGCTGCACCGATGCCCTGTGCATGTGCGGCTCCTACGGGTGCCTCGCCGCAGTGGCCAGCGGGCGGGCCCTCGCTGGACAGTTGTCGGCCCTCGGCGTCGCTACCACTTCCGGCTCCGATGTCCGCCGCCACCTCGCCGAGGGACAGCCCGATGCCATCCGGTTGGCACGCGAGGCAGGGCAGCGTGCCGGCGAGGTCCTGGTCACCGTCGTCACGTTGATCAACCCAGGGGTCCTCGTCATCGCCGGAGATCTGGCCGGGAACCCGTTCCTGACGGGCGTACGCGAGCTGCTCTACCAACGCGCCATGCCGCGCACCACCGCCCACCTCCAGGTCGTCACTTCACGCCTGGGCGACCGGGCAGGTCTTGCCGGCGCCGCCGCCATGGTCATTGAGCACCTCTATGCCCCCGAGCGGGCGGACGCCCGTCTCGCGGCTCTGGCCCGCTGACCTGCGTAACCCTTATTCACGGAGCACCCCCCATGAACGAACCGCAGTCCTGGACTTACCCGCCGGTCCAGGTCGGCCTGGTCGGCGCCGGCCCATGGGCGCAGGCCATGCACGCCCGGATGCTGGCCACTGGACCCGAGACCGAGCTGGTCGGCGTCTGGGCGCGGCGCCTCGACGCCGCGCGGGAGGCCGCCGCACCCTACGGGGCCGACGCCTTCGAGAGCTTCGATCGACTCCTGGATCGATGTGAAGCAATCGCCTTCGCCGTACCACCCGCGGTCCAGGCCGACCTCGCTGTTCGCGCGGCCCGGCAGGGAAGGGCTTTGCTCCTGGAGAAGCCGTTGGGGCCCGACTTGGCCTCGGCGCGACGCGTGGCCGACGCGGTCACAGAAGCCGGCGTGGTGTCCCAGTTGGTCCTGACCAAGCGGTACCACCCGACCACCCGGACTTTCCTCGCTGAGGCCGATGGCATGCAGGTCACCGGCGCGCGGTCCTGCTATCTGCACGGCGCCTTCCTTGGCGGCGCTTTCTCCACTGCCTGGCGCCTCGAACACGGAGCGCTGCTCGACCTGGGGCCGCACCTGCTCGACCTGCTTGACCTGGCCGTCGGCCCCATTGCCACCGTACGGGGGGCAGGTGACCCGCGTCGCTGGATCGAGTTGACCTGTGAGCACGAGAACGGAGCGATCAGCCAGGCGTCTCTGTCCGGCAGCGTCCGACTCCCGCGCGCCCGCACACGGGTGGAGCTGTTCGGCCCAGACCGCGAGCTTGTGTACGACACCGCCGACCTCGACCACGAGGAGTGCTGGCCGGTGCTGCGACGGGAGTTCGCCGAGGCCGTACGGACAGGGAAAGGCTCAGGCCCGGATGCGGCGCGTGGGCTGCGATTGCAAGAGCTCCTCGACCAGGCGGCCGGCCAGGGTCGGTGACGGAGGACCTTCGGTAACGTCCAGTTCTCATGGCGATGGCGAATGCCGGCGCGCCGAGGCCCGGGCGTTTCAGAGTGCGGTGTCACGCATGTCGGTGGTCAACCTTCGGCCAGTAAGTCTGCCCGTTCGCCGATGGAGGAGCCGAGCACTCGCGAGGACTCTGGTGGAGGGAGCATTCCCATGCCGCTGTTCTGCGCTGAACACCCGAAAGGTCCGCCCATGCCCACCGCCTTTGTGCATTGCGTCCTGGTGCGGATCACGCGTACGCACGTAGCGCTCCTCCGGATTCGACGTGCTGTGCAGCACATGATGACCAGGGCCGTGTGAGCCTGCTTTGCGGACTTTGTCGTTGCTGAGGCGCAATCCGCACCACACGCGTGTCGGCAGACCTCATCACTTCTTGCTGGCCACGACGAAGATCCGACGGTACGGGAGCACGGTTCCGTAGGGTGCTGCGGGATATGCCTGGGCGAGATCAGCCTGGTAGCTGGCAAGGAATTCCTCGCGCTCAGCAGGTTCGGTCAACACGCTGAGAACAGGGCGCAGCCCCGTGCCCATCATCCACTCCAGGACCGGGGTGGCCCCGGACAAGACGTGGTAGTAGATGCCTTCCCATACGTCGGTGTGCACGCCGCGGGAGGCAAAAAGGTCGAGATATTCGATGGGCTGCCGTACTGCAGGGACGAACTCGGCAACATTGGCGGCGTCGCCGAGCTGCGACCGCCAGCGGGAACTGTTGCGCAGGGCCGTGAGCAGCGTGTGGTTGGGCTCGTCGAAGTTCCGCGGCACTTGGAACGCGAGCACCCCGTGGGAAGGAAGTGCCTCGAACCAGCCCGGGAGGAGCTGGAAGTGATTGGGTACCCACTGGAGTGCGGCATTGGACAGCAGCAGGTCGACAACTCCGTCGTGCTCGGGAACGTATCCGCTGATGTCCGCGAGACGGAAGTCCAAGCGGCCTGTGCCGAGGGGGGTGGAAGCTGCGAGCGGCAGGGCCGCTTCGATCATCGCGGGAGAACTGTCCAGACCCGTGATGTGGGCATCCGGCCAGCGTTGGGCCAACGTCGCCGTGACGTTTCCGGGACCGCAGCCGAGATCGACCACGCGCTGGGGAGCGGTCAGGGGGACGCGCTGAACCAGATCGTGGAACGGACGGCTTCTAGGATCCGCGTGACCGAGGTATTGCTGCGGATCCCATCGGGTGTCATTCATTGAGCCACTCCCATTCCCCACCGTCAGTCCCCATCCTCCGGTCTGATGGCGACCAGTGCATCCTGATCCCCCGCGCGCGAGCAGCCAGGGAGTCGGTGAGCTCGGGCGCCGTCACGGTGACGTTCCATCCGGGATGCAATGGATTGCGGCCCCATCGCGATCCTGTCGTCGAGCTGTCCTGGGCTCGCGGGATTGCGGAGCAAATACCTTGCTCAGTACGAACGTCAGCAAGACGCATGCGGCGACTCCGAAGGTGAAGTCGTGGAAGATTTCGCCGAATACGTAGCCCAGTGAGCTGCCGAGCAGGCCACTGAACAAGCGGTGATCCGAAAGGATTTCCGTGCGGGGGGTGCTGGCCATGTGGTGGTCGCTCCTTTCGGTCCGTACCCACCACGAGGTCAGTCCCCAACCCTGATGACGCTGTTCGATGTGACGTGCTTCAGCAGGCTCGGCGATTCGGGTCTGGTCAGGTGAGTCGGACTTCGCCGAGGTGACCGCAGAACGGGGCGGCCGCCGAGGGGCGGGGGGCGTGGGGGGGGGGGGTACTTCTTCC
>NZ_JAEIMH010000051.1:19792-68646 GCF_016464295.1 Streptomyces sp. N35
GCGGGCCTGGCCAGGCGAGCCGGCCTCCGCCGGGGTGACCGCAGAACGGCCCGCCCGCAGTGCGTGCGGTCCGTTGGCGGGACGGTTACTTCTTCACCCACAGGGACTGAGCGTCGATCCAGTTCGGGTCGCCGTTGCCCTGGTAGGACTGCACGCACTCGTACACCGAACCGTTGTGGGTCACGCGGTCACCCTTGCTGTAGGCGGCCTTCGCGTCCCAGTTCGGGTGCTCCGGCGCCTCCTCGGCGGGCTTGGTGGTCACGCCGAGGGGCTTCTGGCCGATGGAGTGGTTGCCGGCGGCGTCGTACGCGAGGACCGTGAAGCTGTAGAACGTCTCGGGCTTGAGGCCGGTGACGGTCGTGGACGTTGTGTCGCCCCCGACGGTGGCCATCTCCTTGTCACCGTCGAAGATCTTGTACTCGGTGACGCCCACGTTGTCGGAGGACCTGTTCCACATGAGGCGGACCGTCGTGTCGGTGATGCCCATCTCGTGGAGGCCCGACGGCGCTGTCGGCGCCTCGGTGTCCGGCTCGGTCGAATCGGCGGGCTTGGTGGTCACGCCGAGGGGCTTCTGGCCGATGGAGTGGTTGCCGGCGGCGTCGTAAGCGAGGACCGTGAAGCTGTAGAACGTCTCGGGCTTGAGGCCGGTGACGCTCGCGGATGTCTTGCTGCCGTCGACGGTGGCCATCTCCTTGTCTCCGTCGAAGATCTTGTACTGGGTGACGCCCACGTTGTCGGTGGCCTTGCTCCACGACAGGTCCACGCGATTGTCGGTCACATCAGTCTTGGCCAGGTCGCCGGGCGCGGTGGGGGCTTCGGTGTCCTCGGCGCCTCCGTTGCCGGTGACGTTGACGTCGATCACGTTGTAGAACGCGTTGGCGGTGTCGTCGACCGTCCACACGGCGTAGATGACGTGGTAGCCGGCGCGGTTGTCGGGGATGACGACCTTGTGGTTCGGATTGGTGTCCGCGGCCGAACCGTCGTGCTCGACGGTCTGAATGTGCTCGAAGTCGCCGCGGTCGAGCTTGTCGTTGGGATCCCAGCCCGGCTTCGTCATGAAGTAGTCCCACTTGGTGGTCTTGTGGGGCGCTGTGTACGTCCAGTTGACGGACTGGGGCCCAGTCGTCACGTCCTGCTTGACCCAGCGAGTCGCGGACTGCTCGTCGAGGTTCGTGGCCATGGCCTGGCCGGCGGAAGCCAGCTTGCCGTCGGCCGGGCCGGCCGCAGGGAAGCCCTTGGGGCCCTCGAGCGACTGGGGCTCGTACTGGATGGGACCGAGGTTGGTGTTGGCCTTGAGGGCTGCGCGGGCCTTCAGACCCTCGCCGCCATCGCCCACGTAACCGTGCCCGTGCGCGGCGGTCACGCTCAGGACTGAGGCAGCGACAGAAGCGGCGACAGCCGTCGCGATCGAGATCTGCTTGCGGTTCATGATGAGCCCTTTCCGAGCCGTTGGTGCCAGGAGCGACTGAGCGCCTGGGGCCGGCTCATCCGTCACGTGATGCGGCGGCCGGTGGATTCCTGTACAAGGACCGTAGAAATTCCCTGGAAGGTAAAGGAATGGCCAAGAGGAGATATTGGGGAGGCAATGGGTGAACGTTCGCAGCCGATCGTTGTCGCCCATCAGGGACCACGGGCGTGCGGATGGCCGGCTGCATCGAGCGGGCAAGTTGCTCGTCAGCCGGCAGCGAAGGTGGGTGGACGCCGACGGGCACGCCGTGTGCGGAGACTCCAGCGCGAAGATCGGCCTCTCCGTCGGAAGCCGTTTGCCGGAAGGAATCCGCAGAGAACATGGAGGCTCATGATGCTCAGGCGACGCCCGGCCCTGCGTCGGCCCGGGCCGCCAGCCGCTCCCTCGTCGCCCTGCGTGCGGTGCAGTTGATCAGTAGGGGCCGTTGACGTTATCGATTGAGCCATACCTCGCGGCCGCGTAATTGGCGGCTGCGGTGATGTTGGAGACGGGATGGTAGATGTCATGCGGCGTACCGGGCACGTGATACGCGTCGAACGTCGGCTGGATAACCTGCAGCAGACCGATCGACGGGGTGCCTCGCTGTGCGTTGATGTCCCAATTGTTGATGGCTCGAGGGTCGCCGGACGACTCGCGCTGTATGTTGCGGAGCAGGCCTTCGTAGCTGCCGGGGATGTTCTTTGACGCCATGATGTCGAGCGCCTCCGAGATCCAGCCGTGCAGGTCGTTGCTGTAGCTCTCCGTGACGGAAGCATCTCCAGCGGCGATGGCGGCTGCGGCGGCGGCCGAGCCTGCGGCAGCCATCTTGGCATCGGCCTCGGCCGCGGCGTCCTTGGCCTGCTTCGCCTCCTTGGCCTTTCGTGCATTGCTGTCGGCTTGCTTCTTGGCGTCGGCGTGTCGTTCGGCGTCGGCTTGCTTCTTGGCGTCCGCCATCTTCTTGGCGTCGGCCTGCTCCCTGGCTGCCTTCTCGGCCTTCTGCGCCTGCTCTGCCTGCTCTGCCTTGCGGGAGGCTGCGGCTACCTGCTTGGCGACGGCGTCCTGCTGGTGGGCGATGCCGGCCATGAGGGTCAAGGTGCTCTGCGTGGAGGGGCTCGAGGCGACTGAGGGGCCTGACTGGGACGCTTCGCCACGCTCGGCAACCGAAAGGTAACCAATGGTGGCGGCAGCCAGTGGCCCGATGCTCGCCATGGAAACCTTCTGCGCGCGGGTGAGTCGGCGCTGTCGGGGAATTCCGTGCTTGCCCATGCCTGAGAGACCTCTTCGTGTGGTGTGGGGAAGCGGCCTCACGTTGTAGCTGGGAGGGGGTGCCCATCGGGCCGCTTATTGAATTTCGCATAACGGACCTTTTTGGGCAGTTGCCACTCGATGACCATCTGTGGCCGATAGTCGACAGGGGTTGCGGCACCCGCAGACCTGGTTTGTGGGGCGGGCGGCTCGGTATGTGTGGGCGCGTGTTGCTGAACGCGAGCGATGGAGGGCCGGGGATCGAGGTGCGGGGCGCGCCACGAGACGGGGCCGACGGGCGTTTCTGGCCGTGGGGCCTCGATGTGCGGTGGGAGTAGGCCTTCCCCTGCCGAGAAGAGCGCCTTGTCGAGCGGGGACTCTGATTGTCCGTCGATGACGTTCACGCTCGGCCCGTCGTTGCTGCCCCGTCTACGTGCAGGGCAACACGTACGACTTGGTCGACGGCGTCGGCACTCCGGCTGTGAGGCCTTCGGTGAGCGACTGGGGCGGCGGTACATGCGGCTGGGTCTGCATGGCGGCAGGCTTGTCATATTGCATGGAGCGGGCGATCAACATGCTGTGCCCTGCCCGTACGCCGCGGGACACGAAGGGGACCTTGCCAGTGCTCGTGAGGGAAGTTGACGTCTTGCCACAGGGCGGCACGCGCTGGCGGACTGCGCGATCCGGGGCTTGGCGCGCTCTGTTGGAACCGTCTGGCCCGTAATCGGCGCCGGGGGTCATTTGCGTGTGTGCCCCTTGTTCGAGACGTGCGTGGACCAGGGTTACGCAAAGGAGAAACCTCGCCTTAGAGGTAGAGGATGCATCGCAGTGGTCATGACGAGGTTGCATTGAAAGGAAGTTCACGGCCGTCAGTCAGCTGTGCGCCGACAAAGGGACCAAAGTCCCAAAATTCAAGGACTTTCGGCCGCCAGTTCTGACTCTTGCCTCCTGAGACGATCAAGAATCGATGCGCAAGATCATCGTTTGGATCGTCAATTCCCATCTAGGTGGGCGAGTTGGGCCCTCGGGAATGCGACGGGTCTCTGGGCGATGGAATCGCTCGTGAAGGGATTGGCATGTCATTGCCGGTATTTGAGGAGTTCACTCCTGCCCGCGACTGCTCCTGCCAAGGGTGTGTGCGTCGGCGACGCAGCGTGCTGCGCGGACTGGTCGGCGGTGAGTCGAACCCCATCGCCGCCCGGTGCAACACGCGCGCTGCGCTGATTCTCGTCACCGCAGTGGGCGCCGTCCTGTCGGGCGCCGGAGCAGGGACCGCTACGGCCGCCGTCGAGCAGAACGGGCACCTCGCTCCATCCCGGACGGATGCGCCGTCTCCGACTCCGCAGGGCGCACCCGGATCACTCGAGGGTGCCGCAGGGCGGGGGCGGGCCGGCGTAAAGGCAGTCAGCCGCAACGAGATCATCGACCGGGCCAAGCGATGGGTGACAGCGGGCGTCCCTTACAGCATGTCGAGCTATTGGTCGGACGGATACCGGCAGGACTGCTCCGGATTCATCTCCATGGCCTGGAACCTCGGGAGCAACCAGTGGACGGGCAGTCTCTCCCAGTACGGAACTCGTATATCCAAGAGTGAACTTCAGCCCGGAGACATGCTCTTGTTCCACAACCCGTCGAACCCGTCCAGAGGCTCCCATGTCACCCTCTTCGGTGGCTGGGCGAATGCCTCAAAGACTCAGTACATCGCGTACGAGCAGACCCGCCCGAAGACCATCAAGCGGACCACTCCGTATGCCTACTGGAGCAACTCCAGTCGCTATGTCGCCTATCGGGCCAACAACCTGACGTCCAGTGGTTCCAACAGCCCTGGCGACACTCCGTCGCACGCCGCCTTTCCTGGCGCGAAATCCTTCGGCCCTGGATCCGAAAACCGCTACGTCACTCAGCTTGGCCAGATGCTGATCAGCCGCGGTGCCAAGAACTACTACTCGGTTGGACCCAGTTCTCGCTGGGGTGACGCGGATCGCCGGGCCACGCAAGCGTTTCAGCGGGCGCAGGGCTGGACCGGTCGTATGGCCGACGGCATTCCGGGGGCCGCTACCTGGGACTACCTGGTCAACGGGAAAGGCAGAAACATTGGCGCGGGAACTTCCGGCGGCGGACCGCACGCCGTGACGTTTCCAGGCGCTGCGACGTTCCGGCCGGGAAGGTCGAGCGCGTATGTCGAGCAACTCGGCAAGCAGCTGGTGAAGCGCGGATTCGGCAAGTACTACACCCAGGGCCCCGGGCCGAGATGGTCGGAGTCCGACCGGCGCAATGTGGAGGCGTTCCAGCGCGCCCAGGGCTGGCGAGGTGTTGACGCAGATGGCTATCCCGGCCCCGAGACCTGGCGGCGGTTGTTCGCATGACGGATCCTCAGAACACCGATGAAGAACCTGACATCAGCCGCGCTGACCATCTTGGGAGTCGTCCGCAAGCGCGGATCATCGTGCAAGAGGACGGCATTCCGGTAGACATGCTGTTCCGGGAAGAGGTAACTCCTGAGGACGTTGACTCTGCGGATCAATCTCGTACCGAGAACCGGATATCGGACTTGAAGCTCGCCAACCCTGCCGGCATCCCCATCGTCACGAGCCCTGAGCTCTCCACGCAGCGGAGCGCCGTGGAGACCCCGGTGACAGCCAAGTCCAGTTGGAATGTAACGCCGCCCTCCACGGGAGCCGTTCGTGCTCCCCGCAGGCGTACTGCATCCCGTCCGCCCGTCCGGCATGCCATTCGCGCTGATCCGGCACTCGTCGAGCGGAAGGGCGCGGCCGTATCCGGGTGGCTCGCACTCTTCATCGGTGCGCTCTCCCTCGCCTGTGGTGCATGGCTCCTCTGGCTCACCGGGACCATCCCGGGGGACTGGCTGACCAGGATCGGGCTCTCGCCTCACCAACGCGCCCACACCATGCGGCCCTGGGAGTGGGTCATCGTAGGAGCCTGGGGAGCGATCGCCATCATCGCCTTCGGTGGCCTGACCCGAGGGCGCGCCGGAAGTGCATGGGTCCTGTCCGTATTCGGTCGCTATCGCGGAACCGTGCGGCGCACGGGACTGGTGTGGATCAACCCGTTTCTGCTGCGGCGACGCGCCGACGTAAGACTGCGTCACTGGCGGAGCGAGCCCATGCAGGCCGTCGATGCGCAGGGTGCGTCGCTCCGCGTCATCGTGCTCGTCGTGTGGCAGATCAAGGACACGGCCCGGGCGACCTTCGCTGTCGAGGACCACCTTGCGTATCTGCGCGAGCAAGTCGAGGCCGCGATGGCACGCGTCCTGTCCCAGCTGCCGACGGATGCTTTCCAAGGGGACTCCCCGACCCTGCGCAACGCTGAGGCGGTCGGCGGCTCGTTGACCGCCATGCTGTCCGCCGACTGCCTGCCTGTCGGGATCGAGATCTTCTCCGCACAGCCGACTCGCATCGAGTACGCGCCGGAAGTGGCGGCTGCCATGCAGCGGCGCCAGGTCGCTGCGCTGGACGCGAAATACCGCGACAGCGTGCTGACTTCGGTAGTCGATGCGGTCGACGACACGGTCACTCGTCTGACCACACGTGGGCTCGTCGAGCTTGACGACTACGAACGCAAAGCTCTCATCAAGGACCTGACGGTGGCCTTCTACACAGGGCGCAGCACCGCGACGGAACGACTTTGACAGCAGGAAGGCATCAGATACGTATGCAAACTCCCGTGTTCTTCGACGAGATACCCAGTGACTGCTCCTGCGCGGGATGCACGTCCCCGGCGCGTGACGGACGCATCACCCATGGCGCCTCCTCGCACCGGCGCATCGCGGGCAGTGCTGTGGCCGCAGCCGTCGGGGTTGCTGCCCTGATGGGTGCGGGCGCGGGAACCGCGGCCGCCGAGCCGGCGCCGAATCACGCAGGGTGGGACGGCAGCAAGTACTGGTTCAAGGATTCCAGCGGTGGGTGGCGCTGGACCCGTCACTACGACAAGTATCAACAGCACCTGGCAAGTTCATCGTCCAAGCCGCGCTCCACCAGTTCTTCCTCAGCTCGGCAAAGTGAGCCCGTCTTCCGTGGCAAGCGGGGCTGGGATGCCAAGGACCGCGTCTACTGGTTCACGTCCGGTGGGCACTGGTACTGGACCAGCCACAAGTCCAAGTACCTGAAGCGCACTTCCACCGGCAGCTCTTCCAGTCGCGCAGGAACGTCGGGACAAGGTGGGGGTCAGAACTCCCAAGGCCAGACGGCTTCTCGCGGATGGACCGTCCCTGTGCAGGGCTATGTCCTGACCGGGTACTACGGCCAGCGCGGCGGGTGGGCGAAGGGTTACCACACGGGCACCGATTTTGCTGTCCCCACAGGTACAGCGGTGCGCGCTGTGGGTTCGGGCCGCGTGGTCTCCGCCGGCTACAACGGGGCTTATGGGTACGAGATCGTCATCAGGCACTCCGACGGCCGTTACACCCAGTACGCCCATCTCTCCCGCATCCAGACGTCGGTCGGCCAATTCGTCTCGGCCGGTCAGCAGATTGCTCGCTCGGGTGCTACGGGCAACGTCACGGGACCCCATCTCCATTTCGAGGTGCGGAACACCCCATACTTCGGCTCCGACATGAACCCGCTGTCGTATTTGCGCTCCCACGGAGTACGTATCTAGAGGGGCGATGCCGACAGCGGGTGTCCTCCTCGCGCTGTGCAGGCCCGAACCCAGCACGTGGGAGCTGGGCCTGCACCGACGTTGAGTCCCGCGCTGTTGCGGCGGGAGGTCGCGAGGAGTTCAAGCGTGACGGGTGGTGGGGAGCGCCAGTCGGGCCCATACAGACTTGCCGCCTCTGTCGTGGACGGTCACTCCCCATCGTGTGGCGAGCGCGGAGGCAAGGGCGAGCCCGCGCCCACTCTCGGTCTCGGTCTCGGTCTCGTGTAAGTCGGACCTCTGCACTCGGCTGTGAGGCAGAGTGGAGCTGCCATCACGGACCTCGATCGTCAGGTCGGCAGCCAGCGTGATACGGACGCTGATCGAGGTCGATGCGGTCGCGTGGACCACGGCGTTGGTCGCCAGTTCACTCAGCACGACTGCGGCGGTGTCGCGCGTCTCGTCGTCGACGTGCCAGCAGACGAGCAACTCCCGGACAGCGCGACGTACTTCACCGACCCGCCGCGGCTCCGGCAGGAGGGCGAAGACTGCGATGCGGCTGTTGTGTTCCCAGACGGGCGGAGTGAGGAGAGTCGCTTCGTGACAGCGCGGGTGCGGGGGATCGGTCGCGGCATGGTCGTTGACGTGTACGGACATCGTGCCCACCTCGCAGGCCGGCGTCAGGGCGCCGGATGGTCGATACGTGAACTGCGTCGGACCCGACAGAATCCGAGGGACTTGCCCGATCTCCCACACCTGCACGTCACCGGTGAACCCTGGCGCGTGAGTACTTCACGGTTTCTTCGCCGATTCCGCGACCTGGGCGTCTGACCTGGTCCGCTCTTCGTGTGGCATTCCTACCGTGGTCCGTCGTCACCTGTGTTCATCGCGAGAAGGGAGCGCGGGGTGAACGCGAAGAACCACGGACCGTCTTGCGCGGCGCGACTGCGCAGCCGCGCCGCCGACGCGAGTTGGCCGCGTGCCCGGCTGGTCGATGAGATCGCGAAGTGCTGCACGGTCAGCCGACTCCGGGCCTATCGACTGGCAACGGGCCGAACGCTCGCTGAGACCATCCAGGCTCTGCTGGAGGTGTGCGAGCGCCAGCAACTCGCCTGCCCAAGAGTGGATGTCGACCAGCTACGGGTGTGGGAGACCGGCAGGCGCCGTCCTGTGGCCGCCACGATCGATCTGCTGTGCCGCCTCTACGAGACCAACGCCCGCGACCTCGGACTCGAGCCAGGCACCGACTACACACCCCGCCCCGAACGCGCAGGCGCGCCGGGGGAGGGTGCACTGGACGACGTGCGCCGCCAAGTTGATCGCACTCTGGCCACCGCGACTGTCACCAGCGCCCAGCTCGACCTGTTCGAGGAGCGGCTGCTGCAGCACCGACGCCGCTACGTCATCAGGCCGCCACGGGCGATGCTCCCCGACCTCGTCGACGACCTCCATGAAGTGCGGCTGCTGGCGGAGCAGCGACAACCTGCCTTCGTGCAGCGCAGGTTGTCCCGCATGACAGCGCAGTTGGCCACCCTCATCGCCGACGCGCTGATGCGGCTCGGTCAACTCCGTGCGGCCGCCGCCTGGTACGCCACCGCCCGCACCGCCGCAGACGACTGCGCCGAGCGCGCCGTTCAGGCCAGAGTCCGCGTACAGGCCGCGATACTGCCGTACTACTACGGGCCCCTGGGGTCCGCGATCGATCTGGCCGGCGATGCGCGGCGCCTCCTGCCGGCGCAGCCGACTGACCTGAGCGCCTTCGCCGCCGCTGCCCACGCCCGCGCGCTCGCCCGCTGCGGAGACGTGCGAGGAGCAGACTTCGCGCTCCGGACCGCTCACCAGCACTTCGAAGAAGCCGACCACGCCACGTCGCTCGACGCCCTGACCTTTCCCGCGCGACGCCTCTTGCTCTACAGCAGCGGCACCTTCACCTACCTCGGGCGCGTACATCAGGCCCGCCACGCCCAACGCCAAGCACACGACCTGTACCCGCCGGACTGCGGCGGCATCGACCCAGCCCTGCTCCGGCTGGAAGAGGCGATCTGCCTGATCCACGAGCACTCGCTCACCGAGGCTTGCCAACTCGCCGCAGCCACCGTCCTTGCTCTGCCGTCTGAGCAGCGCACCTCGATCGTCACCATCCGCGCGCGCCACATCATCGACGCCTTGCCCCTCCGCATGCGCCGAAGCCGTCCCGCTCGCGAACTTGGCGAAATCCTGGCCCTCCCCGGACCGCGCAGGTGACATCATCCGTGTACGTCGGTCAGCCTGGTGTCATGACGGTGACGCATCCCGGCGGCTATCCGCCTGCCGAGTTGTGCACCCTTCTCGACCGCTGTTGTGCTACCGCCGGACTCGACGCACGCGGAGCGGTCCTGCTCCGGGGGCAGACCAACGCGGTCTTCCGGCTCGCCTCGGCACCCGTCCTGGTAAAGATCGCGAGCAGCGGAACCCCTGTCGAACGCGTGCGACACACGGTGGACTTCACGACCTGGCTGATGAACCAAGGGTTCCCGACGGCGCCGCTGCACGCGGGCCCTGAACAGCCGGTGGTTCTCGACGGACGAGCCGCGACCCTCTGGACCTATCTGCCCCAGCCTGCCGGGCCGGTTGGCGCACAGGAATTGGCGCTTCCTCTGCGGCGGCTGCATCAACTGCAACCGCTTGCGCCAGAGCTGGCCGCCCTCGATGGGATCACAGCGATCCGTCGCTCCTTGTCGCGCACTCGGCTGCTTCCGTCCGCTGTGGTCGCGGAGCTGCACGCGCAGGCGAGCCGCATCGAGGCGGAACTCGCGGACCTGAGCTACGAGTTGCCCCGAGCCGCAGTGCATGGCGATCCACAGCACGCCAACGCGCTGTACACACCGACAGGTGTCGTTCTCTGCGATTGGGACAGCGCTGCCATCGGCCCGCCGGAATGGGACCTGGTCACGGTCGAAGTGCACTGCCGGCGTTTCGGATACGCCCCCGCCCACTACCGCAGCTTCGCCGAGGCCTACGGCTGGGACGTACGGGACTGGGATGGATATCCCGTGCTGCGTGACCTCCGCGAGCTACGCATGATCACCACCAACGCGCGCAAGGCGAGCCATGCGCCCAGCACGCTGAGTGAAGTGAGGCGGCGCATCGAGGGGCTGCGACAGGGTGATCTGCACGGGCGGTGGAGCATTCTCTAGTCGACTCTCGTCGCCGCTCCATGCCCGCCCCCTGGAGGCGCAACACCGGTGCTCACCACACGTTTGGGTGAAGTGCCGTAACTTCCCTTGGTTGGTTACGCGTGTATCTGCACCGTAAAGAGTGAAAGGGATTTGCTGCTTCCGGATGTGGTTTGTGCACTCGGGGGCGAGGGGCATGTCCGCAGCAGTGAGTGACGGTCTGTAGTCGACTGTGACGCTTGGCTGGTGAGGGCGGGTGGGATGTGTGCGGCGACGCAAGTGGAGATCAAAGGGCTTTCCCCTTCTGATTGTTGTGCTGTCAGGGCTTGGCGTCGGTGGTTGTGACGGCGCCGTGGGTGACTCGGTCGCTACGCCGACGCAGTCGTCGAGAGGGGCAGATGCGGAGCCAGGAGAGGGAGCCGAGGGCTCGGTTCGCTCGCAGGCCGTCGCTGCGTATCGAGCCATGTGGCAGGACTACGCGGTGGCCTCCCATACGGCCGACTTCAAGCACGAGCGTCTGGATGATCACGCGAAGGGCGATGCTCTGGCGCTGATCAAGTACGGCCTGCAAAGGACTCAGGAACAGGGCCTCGTCGCGACGGGTGAGCCGAAACTGGACCCGCGGATCACGGGTGCGGACCCGGTGGACCAACCCACTTCGATCGAGGTCGTCGACTGCGTTGATGACACGGAGTGGTTGAGGCACAAACGCGGCAGTGCGCCCGGCCGTGACACGGTGGGTGGCCACTCGAGGGCGGAGGCCACGGTCGTCCTGATCAAGGGATTCTGGAAGGTCTCGGAGCTCTAC
This sequence comes from Streptomyces sp. N35, assembly GCF_016464295.1. Lineage (NCBI taxonomy): Bacteria > Bacillati > Actinomycetota > Actinomycetes > Kitasatosporales > Streptomycetaceae > Streptomyces > Streptomyces sp. N35. The sequence goes on from NZ_JAEIMH010000051.1 coordinate 31,041, forward strand.
ACCCACCCGGCGGGGACATGCTGACCGCGGGTGCCTTGGCGGGTTTGGTAGCCGCAGGCGTCACCGCTGTGGCGGGAGCGTCGCCGGCGGGCGGCGACGGTGGTCAGGTGAGCGGTGCGACCGCCGGGGTGACCTGCACCAACGGGCAATGCGGCGTGCATGCCGGCAAGGGGGCACGGGAGCGCCAGGGGCATGCGGGCCGCCCGGGCCGAACTGGCAGCGCCCGGTGGGCTGATGGCGGAGGAGACCGAGGGCCCTCAGGCCCGCCGACCGTCGTTGCGGACGGGTGGGAGTACGACCTCGGTGGCGGCATGGGCGTACTTCCGCGCTTCGAAGGTGAGGTGCCCCAGGACGCTGAGCCGGGGCAGGCGCCGCAGATTCCAGTCGCGGAATTGGCTCAGCAGGCGGTCGAACAATTGGAGTTGCCCAATCCCGTGATCCGTACGAATCCGGATGAGGACTTCGTGCAGGTCGTTCACGTGCCGACGTGGATGTGGGTGGACGGCGACACGTGGGGACCCGTGTCGGAAACGGCGGAGGTGCCGGGAGTGAGTGTCACGGCGACGGCGTACCCGCGTAAGGCCATGTGGTCCATGGGGGACGGAAGGACGGTCACCTGCGAGGGACCCGGGACGCCGTACTCCTCGAGGTTCGCGGCGAGAAGTTCATCTCCGGACTGCGGCTATACGTACGCGACTTCGTCGCTTGCCAGGCCGGGGCGAGCGTTCACGGTGTCGGTCACCGTCACGTGGGATGTGGAGTGGGAAGGCGGTGGGGAGAGCGGCGCGGTACCGGGACTCACCGTCAGCGCGGAGCGGCAGTTGGTGGTGGATGAGGTGCAGGCGATCGCCGTGCGGTGATGGCGCGGCATAGCACAGGTGTGAGCACGCGGCCCGCCCAGGGCGCGGAAATTCTTCTCTTCTTCGTGGGGAGTCAGTTGTGGGTACCTCCTTGTCTTCTTCCGTACGAGGCCGAATTCCCGGCGCACGGCGTGCAGGTCCCGACGGTGCGCCGCTCACGCCCACGGGCGCGGCCAGACGCAGACCGAGATGGATGTGGGCCGGACTGCTGATCGTGGTCCTGTCGGCGGCTGGATTCGCGATGGCGGTCGCGGCGTCGGGCCAACGGGAGCCGGTGCTGGTGGTGGCTCGTGATGTGGCGGCGGGGCATGTGTTCACGGCCGATGACCTGCGCAGTGTGAAGGTGGCGGCCGACGGGATCGACTCGGTTCCGTCGGGGGAAGCGGCGCGCGTGGTCGGGCGACGGGCTGTGCTGCCGCTCCTGGCCGGGGTGTTGCTGACGCGGGATGCGCTGGGGGCCGAGGCGGTGTATCCGCCGAAGGGATTCTCCGAGGCGTCGTTCCCGTTGGCTGCCGGTGCTGCTCCGGGGACGCTCGCGGCGGGCGAGCGTGTGGCGGTGCTGGACAGCGCGCCGCGGTCGGAGAGCGGAGATGCGGGCAAGGGCGGTTCGGAGCGGGACATGGTCTCGGTCGTCGGGACGGTGACCGGGGTGAAGGAGCCTGATACCGCGGGCGGGGTGCGGGTGGTGTCCGTGCTCGTCGAGACGGTGGCAGGGCGTCGGGCTGCGGCCATCGAGGAGCCTCGCGTACTGATCCTGCCCGCGCAGGGACGGGAGGCCCCCTGATGCGGAGGCTGATTGTTCTGGGCTCGGCAAAGGGCGCGCCGGGCGTGACGACGACCGCACTGGCCCTGGCGGCGTCCTGGCCGTCCGGAGTGGACGGAGGGGTCCGGCCAGTGATGGTCGAGGCGGATGCCCAGGGCGGGGCGCTGGCCGTGAGATTCGGCCGCTCCTATACGCCGGGGTTGCTCGATGTCGCTGCGGCTGCACGGCGCCCGCAGCCAGGGTCGCTGCTCGGGGCGGTACAGGAGCTGCCCTTCGGCGTAAGGGTGGTGGTCGCCCCGGTGGGGCCGGTGGCGTGCGCCGAGGCGGTACGGATGCTGGGCAAGGGGACGGCGGCCCTTGTGGGGTGCGGCTCCGACGGGGCGCGCGGCACGGTGCTCGTCGATGTGGGGGACTTCGGTGAGGACACTGAGGACCTGGTGGCGGAAGCCGAGCGGCTGGTGCTGGTGACGCGCGGCGGTGCGGACGAACTGGCCCATGTCTTCGCGCGGTGCGAGCTCTTGGGAGCCGCGGCCTCCAAAGCGCTGCTGGTGGTGGTGGGGCCGTGCTCGTACTCCGAGCAGGACATCGTTGCGGCGGTCGGAGTGGGCGAGGTCTGCTTCTTGCCGTGGGACGTGAGAACGGCCGAGGTCCTGGCCGGCCGCGCGCAAGCGCAGAACCCGTTGCGTACGCACGGACGTTTGGCCCCGAGACTTCTGCGTGCTGCGGGAGGTGCGAGCCGGCGCCTGCTCGGTGAAGGGCAAGTCGACTCACCCCCTGCGGGGCTTGAGCGGGACCTCGCGTCCTCGCGCGCCGCCGTGTTGCCTTCGCTGACACGCGGCGCGCTCGATGTGGGGGAGGGCGGGCGATGAGTACGAGCACTGTGAACGGCGGCGGTGCGGTCGGTGACCCGGAGCGTGCCGTTTCCGACCGCGTGCGGGAGCGGGTCGCGGAGCGGCTCGCGACGGTCACAGCTGAACGCGAACGCGCCGGCCTTCCACCGGAGAGCGATCAGGAACGGCGGACCGTCGTGGACCGTCTGCTCGCCGAGGAGCTTGCGTCCCAGACTCGCAGCGCGCTCGAACGCGGTGGGGCCGCCCTGGACATCGGCGCCGAGATCAGGATCAGCAAAGCCGTCGTCGATGCCCTCTTCGGAGCCGGCCGCCTTGAGGACCTTCTCACCGATTCCCAGGTGGAGAACATCGCGATCAACGGTTGCGATCGTGTCTGGCTCAGATACGCGGACGGTACCAAGCAGCGCGGCAGTCCGGTCGCTTCCTCGGACGCCGAGCTCATCGAGCTGATCCGCACGCTTGCCGCCCGGGCCGGCGAGGAGGAGCGGCGCTTTGACCGTGGGCGGCCGAGCCTGAACCTTCAAATGCCGGACGGATCCCGGCTCTTCGCCGTCATGGCCGTCTGTGGACGCGTATCGCTGAACATCCGCAAGCACCGCTATCCGACGGTGTCCATGAAGCAGCTCGTACGCATGGGCGTCATGGACGAGCCGCTGGCGGGCGTCCTCGCGGCGATGGTCCGCGGCCGCAAGAACATCATCGTCGGCGGCGGTACCAACGTCGGCAAGACAACTCTGCTGCGTGGGCTCGCGGATGAGATCCCACCCCACGAGCGGCTCGTCACGGTCGAGGACACCTTCGAGCTCGGGCTCGATGCCGATGCGAACGCGCATCCCGACGTCGTCGCGATGCAGGCACGCGAGGCGAACGTAGAAGGGGAAGGAGCCATCGAGCAGGCGGAGCTGGTGCGTTGGGGGCTGCGGATGTCTCCGGACCGGGTGATCGTGGGGGAGATCCGCGGGCCCGAGGTCGTACCGATGTGCAACGCGATGAGCCAGGGCAACGACGGCTCGCTGTCCACCATCCACGCCTCCACCTCGCGCGGAGTGTTCACCAAGCTCGCCGCGTATGCCGCCCAGTCCCCGGAGCGCTTGTCCCTGGAGGCCACGAATCTGCTGGTCGCCTCGGCCGTGCACTTCGTGGTCCACCTCGGATGGAGCCGGGACAAGGCGCGTGTGGTCAGTTCGGTGCGCGAGATCGTCGACGCCGACGGGGCACAGATCGTCTCCAACGAGATCTACCGGCCCGGCCCCGACGGACGCGCGGCGCCAGCGACCCCGTTGCGCGCGGAGGTCCTGGACGAGCTGGTGGAGGCGGGACTCGACGCGGATCTCGTACGTGAGCACTGGTGGAGGGCCTCGTGATCGCTGACCTCTCAGGCAACCTCCGCGTCGTCCTCGCGGCACTGTGCGGCGCGGTCTTCGGGCTCGGCCTGTGGCTGATCGCGGCCGGAGCGCAGCGCCGACCCGTTGTCCCCGTGAGCGGCCCTGGAAGGTGGCAGAGGCTCAAACTTCGGCTCCCGGAGCAGTGGAAGGGGACTCGGCTCGCGGCCGCGGTCACGGCGGGTGTGCTTGTCGGTGCGTTGACCGGTTGGCCCGTCGCGGGTGTGCTCACGGTCGTCGCAGTGCTGACGCTGCCGGGGCTGCTCGGCCGCGACAAGGCGACCGCGCGGCGTACCGAACGTATGGAAGCACTTGCGTTGTTCACCGAACTGCTCCGCGACACCCTCTCCGCGGCAGCGGGCCTCGAACAGGCCATCCTCGCCACCGCGGACGTCGCGCCGAAGGCACTCGGCGCCGAGAGCGCGGACCTGGCCGCGGCCATCCGTGCGGGAAGGCCACTGCCGGAAGCACTGCGCACCTTCGCGCGCGAGGTGGACGATCCGCTCGGCGACATGGTCGTCGCCGCACTCGTCATGGCGGCCGAGCGGCAGGCGCGTCAGCTCGCCACGCTGCTGGGCGAGTTGGCGGAGACCGTGCGGGAACAGGTCGCGATGCGGCAGCGCATCGACGCGGGCCGCGCGAGCGTGCGCACCGGAGTGCGGGTCACGGTCAGCGTCATGCTGGGCATGGCGCTCGGCCTGATCACATTCAACCGGCCATTCCTCGAGCCGTACGACACCGCGGCAGGACAGCTCGTACTTGCCATCGTCGGGGCACTCTTCGCTGTCGCGTTCGCGTGGCTTCGGACCATCGCGCACATCAAGGAGCCGGCCCGGCTGCTGCAGGCTGCGGCAGCTGACGACACCCAGGGCGAAGGTCAGGAAGTGAAGACCCCATGACGATCGTCGTTGTACTGCTGGGTGCACTGTTTGGTGCCGGACTCGTCGCCTTCGTATACGGGGTTCGTCCGCCCCAGCCGACGTTGGCGGAAGCGCTGGCCGCGCCTGGTAGGCCGGCGATGCAACCAGACCCGGGCAGCCGGGGGAGCAGCGAGGAGGAGTGGGCGACGCGCCTTGGCCGCCGTGCTGTTCCCCTCGTACGAGCCCTGGGATTTCCGACGAGTTCGTTGCGTGCTGACCTCGCCGTCGTGGAGGCCGACGTAGAGCGGCACCTGGCGGGCAAGGCCACCTGTGCTGTCGCCGGGGCCTTGACGCCCTGGGGAGTGAGCGCGCTCGCCACCTTCGGCGCGGGTGTGCCGACCGGCTGGTGGATGCCGACGCTCGCCTCGCTGGTGCTCGGGGCGGCTCTGTTCTTTGCTCCTGACCTCGCCGTACGCCACCAGGCGGCCGAACGACGCGGTGAGATGCGGCAGGCGTTGGCCCTCGTGCTCGATCTGACAGTGATCGCCTTGGCCGGTGGCGCCGGTATTCAGCAGGCCCTCGCCGACGCGGCAGCAGGGCCCTTCGGATGGGCAGCCTCACGGATCCGGTCCGCACTGACCATCGCCAAGATCACCCGCACAAGTCCGTGGCCGCATCTGGGCGACCTTGGCCGCGAACTCGACGTGCCGGACCTCGCCGAGCTCGCCGCCACCCTGACCCTCGCCGGCACCGAAGGCGCCAAGGTGCGCGCCTCGCTCGCGGCCAAGGCCCGTGCGATGCGCCGCCGGGGCCTTTCGGAAGCCGATGGCGCAGCTCAGGCGGCGACCGAGCAGATGGCCGTGCCGGTGGTGGTGCTGTTCGCCGCGTTTCTGACCTTCATTGGGTATCCCGCGCTGGCCCAGGTGCTCAATGCGACGTAGATCCCTCATGAGTTCGCCGGAACCCCAGCCCAGATAGTGCTTCAACTAGCGGAGGTAGACCTGATGTTCCGTCCCCTGCGACCCCGACTCGATGAAGCGCTACGTGCGCATTGGGCCCGAGTGCGCGAAGGCGTACGCAACGACGCGGGCTACAGCACCGAAGCCATCATCGTCACCGCTTTGCTCGCCATCCTCGGCCTGACCGCTGTCGGCATCATCGCGGCGAAGGTCATCGGTCGGGCCAATGGCATCGATCTGGGCGGCTGAAGTGTCTCCGGACTCCCGGGGACTGCGCGCCGCCTGGCGCGACGATGATCGAGGTGCGGTCACCACCCAGCTCGTCCTCGTGGTGCCGGTGCTCATGCTGATGGTGCTGTTGATCGTGCAGTTCGCCGTCGCCTGGCACGCACAGCACATCGCGCAGAGCGCTGCCGCGCGGGCGCTCGCCGCCGCCCGGGTCGAGAAGGGCGGGGCGGGCGCCGGGCAGGAACGCGCTCGGCAGACGATCGCCGCGCTCGGCGGGCGGATTCTGCTGTCGCCACAGGTGCAGGTACGGCGTACCGCGACCGAGGCGAGTGTGCGGGTCGAGGGCAGGGTCATGGCGGTGGTACCGGGCCTCAATCTGCGGGTGTCGGGGACGGCCCATGGGCCGGTTGAGCGCTTCGTCCTGCCCGGGCAGGCTCGATGAGCGCGGCGGGACTTGGAGTTCGTCGATCGCACCGCCGGGACGAGGGGTCGGCAGCGGTGGAACTGGTCCTGGTCACACCGCTGTTGGTGCTTCTCCTGCTCATCTCCGTGGGCCTGGGCCGCCTTGCCGACGCGCGCCTGCGGGTGGACGACGCGGCACACCAGGCGGCACGGGCCGCCTCGTTGGCGCGGACGGACGCAGCCGCTCAGACGGACGCACGTACGGCGGCGGGTGCCGCTCTGGCAGCCGACGGTGCCTCGTGCACGAGCGCAGAGGTCGACGTGGCGACCGCCGGCCTGCGGCTGGGCGCCGTAGCTCGCGCGCGTGTGATCTGCACGGTCTCGCTGGCCGACCTTGTGGGGCTTCCTGGGCAGGTGCAGGTCACATCCGAGGCGCGCTCTCCCATTGACGTCTACCGGGGTGATGCCGGATGAAACTGCCAGGGGTCCTCACTGCTCGTCTGCGGGCTGCCCGTGACGACGACCGGGGTCAGGTCCTCGCGTTCGTCGTGATCGTCCTGGCGGGGCTGTGGCTCTTCGTCGGCATTGTTGTGGACGGAGGTCTCGCACTGAGTGCAAAGGTGCGGGCGATGGACGTGGCCCAGGAAGCGGCACGTACCGGAGCCCAACAGATCGACCTGGAGGAGCTGCGCCGGCATGAACGCGTCCAACTCGTGGCCGGGCGAGCGAAGTCCGAGGCCGGGGCCTACGTTGCCGCTGCCGGGAGCACAGGGACCGTGGCGGTAAAGAGCAATGAGATCACTGTCCATGTCACTCACCGTCAGCGTACCCAGGTGCTGCAGCTCATCGGCATCCGGAACCTGACGGTCACTGCCGAGGCGACGGCGCAGGCCCAGCAGGCCGAACCCGCCACATGAGGAGTGTGAAGTGCCGTGTGGATCCTTCATACAGGTCGACGACTTGCCGCGCTCCTACGGTTCCTCGCCAGCGCACTCGCGATGGGCGCGCTGCTCGTCGGGATTCCGTACGTGCTGTGGCGGGCCGTGGGCGTCCCTTGGCCGGACCAGGTCCACTCGTGGCAGGACCTTGTCGATCGCCTCATGGTGCCCGTCGGGGACCCCTTGGCGGTCCAGATCATGGCGCTGCTCGGCTGGTTCTGCTGGTTCATGTTCGCCTGCAGTGTGCTGAGTGAGGGTGCTTGGTACGTCCGGCACCTACCTCAGCTTTGCCGGGAGCGGGACGTTCACGCGGAGCATCTGCAGGGACTGTCCGCCGGACGGTCGGTGGCGGCGCTTTGCGTCGGCACGCTTGTTGTTGCGTTGCTGGGCATGTGGCGGCCGGGGGATGTGGTAGGTGTCTCGCACTCTGTGGAGGCTCTTCGGGCTGCGACGATCGCGGCTGCTCCGCTGCGGATCGATCAGCCACCCTCGTCTGATACCCGCCAGAGAGCCGACCGTGAACACCCCGTGCGCGTCGTCGAGTACACCGTGGTGGAGGGCGACACGCTGTGGGACATCGCAGCCGTGCACATGGACGATGCGCTGAAGTGGCCGCGTATCTACGCACTCAGCAAGGACCGCATCCAGGACGACGGGGGTCGGTTGACCGATCCTGACCTGATCAGGCCGGGGTGGCAGCTGACGATCCCGGTCCCGGCACAGGCGGGCACCGAGCGGGTTCGGCCTCCCCTGACCGGCGAAGAGGGAGGAGAATCTGCTGAGATGCCTGCTCCGGAGCATTCCACGCCACCGGACTCATCAACGCGCGAGGATGGCGGGCCTGAATCTCAACGGCCTCGACCCGGATGGTCCCGAGGAGAAGACTCACCGGCCGCGATCGGCATCGCAGGCGCGAGCGTCATCGGGGTGACCACCGCGGCGGGGATCGCGGCCGCGGTCCTGTTCCGCCGGGGCCGCGTTCGACGTCGCGAAACGGAGCGAGTATCCGGGGAGCCGTCTGGGCCCCCTCCGGCTCGGGTGGTGGGTGCGGCCGAGGAGCTGACGTCGAACATCCGCACAGCGCTGTTCACCGCGCAGTCCCCCAGCATGCCCCCGCAGCGGGCAGAGGCGACGTTCGCCGAGCCCGCCGCGCTGAAGGGCCGCATTCACCCCCAGCCTCCACAGCCCAAGGGGCAGGTGACTATCGGCACTTCAGGCGGACGCGAGGTTGGACTGGCCCTGTTGAGCACGAGGGGAGGTTGGGTACTCACCGGACCGGGGAAGGACGCCGCAGCTCGAGCGTTGATCGTCGGGGTACTGACCGCGGCGGAACGGCTGCGGCCCGGGGCGCCGCAGGTACGACTCCTGCTGGAACGGTCCGTGGCGTACGAACTCCTTGGTGTGGCGCCCGAAGGGCTGCCAGCACTGCAACTGGCGGCTGACGGCGGTGAACTGATCCATGTGGCGGAGGCGGGCATGGTCGCTCTTCTGCGGCACGAAGCCGAACTGGAGGACGCCCGGAGCGGGAGCCTCGACAAGGAACTCGGGCACGTGAACGAACCGGACGGTCAACACCTAGTTGTCCTCGCACGCCCTGAACCTGCTACCGCACCGCGCCTGGAAGCGCTCGCCGTCGGCGCAGCACCCGACGCCCTGACCGTCGTGGCCCTGGGAGAGCTGGCCGGGGCCGGCATCGTGCGAGTCGGGGACGACGGATCGGTCACCCTGCGAGGCGGTCACAGTCAACTTCCTGATGATCTGGTGCTGTTCAGCCTCGCGCAGCAGGACGCCGCAGACGTACTCGCGGTCGTGCGCGGAGCGCATGAGCACTCTGCCGTCGAACGGGAGGCGCGCACCTCGAACGCGCCGCGTTCAGCGGACGGACAAGTGAACCACAACGCGGATGACGATGATCGCGACAAGCGCAGCAGGGACGGGGAGTTCGGGAATGCCGACCGACGCCGAGTGCGCATCCAACTCCTCGGCCCGGTCACCGTCTGGATCTCCGGAAACGACGCGCCGCTCGGAATCGGCATGGCGGATGAGACCCGCGAGTTCATTGCCCTCCTCGCCGCCCACCCTGCCGGAATCCGCTCCGAAGAGATCGCCTTGGAACTTCGCCTCAGCGAGGATGCGAAGCAGGTGGTCACCGAGCTGAAGAACCTGCGGCGAGCGGTGCGGCGCATTCTCCGCGCGGGCACTGGACTCGAGGACGAGTTCATCGAAGTCAACGGCGATCGCTACCGCTTGAACCCGGAACTCACCGAGACCGACGTCGCCGAATTCACCCAACTGCTCCGCCAGGCCGCCGCAACCACGGACACCGAACAGCGCATGCACCACATTCGCGCGGCTCTCAGGCACTACGTCGGCCCCTTCGCCGAAGGCTGCAACTATCCGTGGAGCGAGGGGATCCGCCAGGCACTGCGGCGCAAGGCGGGCGACGCAACTGTCCGCCTCGCGGAATACACCGCCGAGCACGGCGACATCGACGGCGCCCTCACCCTCCTCGACGAGGCCATCACCGCGGACCCCACGGACGAATCGATCTACCAGCGAACCATCCGGCTGCAGCGGGCTGCAGGCCGTGACGACGCTGCTCGCCGTACGTACGACCTCTTGGTGCACCAGCTCAGATCTCTCGACTTGGCGCCCACGCCCGAGACACGTGCCCTGCTCAACATGCCGACCACGGGTGGTCGTCGAGCTCGACACCCGGTGCGCTGAGGCCGGAGGCGCGCTCGCGGCCTCTTGCCCTGGGTGTCACCAGAGCAGGGTTCTCCATGTTCTGGGGGACCTATTCGGCGTTTGCTCGGGGGTGTCGTTTCCGGGCACGCAGACCCTGTCGTCTTGGACGTCGTCCTTGGATACGACACCCGGACACACCCCGTTCCGGCAGGCTGGGGGCCTGCATTGGGGGAGCCAGTGAGGGCGACTGTATATCGGTGCGGCAAAGCATCCCGATCTACGTGGAGTCGGCGGCCCGCCGGGCCAAGTCCTTCCCCTCTGCATGGACATCGCCTGCAACGTCAGCAACCTTCAACTGCCTCAATCTTCTTCACTGCCGGCATTCTCGGGTTAGAGGCGGCACACGGCGAAGCCGTAGGTGCCGCGGTGCCGGGCCGCGGTGCCGGGCCGCGGTGCCGGGCCGCGGTGCCGGGCCGGTCATTTCGTGCGGATTATCGAATGGCGTGCGGGTTATCGAATTGGGTACCGGCCCTGGGTGCATCGGTGCTTGGAATCGGTCGGGCTCGTGTGACGGAATCTCGGAAACGGTCGCCAGCGCGGGATTCGGCCGGATAAGACGTCGTGAATTTCGAGATATTCCAGCATTATCAAGCCGGAGAATTGCTTCACCGTGCCCCGTTCGCGAGCTATATTTAAATTGTTCCCGAAAGCGGGGGCGGAAATTCGGAAAGGCTGCCTGTCCGGTGAATTCCGGGGCGGGTCAGAGGCTAGGAACAGGGTGGTTGCCGTGTGGGGTGTGGACGGGCAAGTGAAGAACGCTATCGAGCTCAGGCAGTCTGACGCGCTGAACTGGATCGAGTTCGACACGGTGTGCCTGAGTGAGTGGGAAGAGCTCGGTTTCGGTGAACTCGGCACCCCGGTCAAGATCGCCGGAATGCTGATGACGGTCGAGAGCGGCCACACCATGGGCCGGGCCTACTCTCGCGTGCACGTCAGCGTGACCGCCCCCACTACCGGCAAGACGGTGGAGATCGTCTCGATGCTCGGTTCGCACCGCACGGTCACCCTGACCGACGTCGCCAGCTGACTCAGCCCCAACTCCCCGGCGCCGCCCGGCCCGTGACACCTGTTTGCCGGGTGGCAGCGCCTCCAACATTTCGCCGCCGTGTGTGAGTACCTCCGCCGGCACCCCCATGCCTGATCGCTGGCCGCTTCCGGCTGGGCGGGATGGCACGGCACACCCCCGGATTTCTCCATTGCATACGAGAGGAGGGCGGAGCCATGTCCGCACCCACCCACATCCCCACTCAGGTCACCCGTCGAAAGGCCCGCTCGGGCGAGCTGCGCATCATGATCGCGGGAGTGCTCGCCGCCGAGCCGGAGGAGAGCTTCACGGTGACCGAACTGGCGAAGCGGTTGCGGCACTCGGGTGGGGCGGTCGGGAACGCCTGCGAAACCCTCGTCAGCCGGGGTGAGGCGGACCGAGTCTGCGACAAACCCCGTACCTACCAGGCAACTTCCGCGACCACTGGCGCCGCACCACGCACCGCCGCACAGCCCGGACCACCCCGCAGCGCACCCGGGCCGGGACAGGCCAGCGCTGCGCCATCGATGCCGAGTGTCCCGCAGCCCCCTTCGATCCCGGGTCCGGTACTGCGGCCGAACGGCCAGGCCTACCATCCCCGCGCGTTGGCGAACCTCCCCGATGTCGAGGCGCTGCGCCGACTACGGACGGCCGGTGTTCCGGTGCTGTTGTACGGACCACCGGGCACCGGGAAGACATCGCTGATCGAGGCCGCCTTCGATGACCTGATCACGGTCGCCGGGGACGGGGACACCACGGTCGGAGACCTGATCGGGGAGTACACCCAAGACGAGAACGGCGGTTACGAGTTCATCTACGGCCCGCTCGTCACCGCCATGCAGGAAGGCCGCGCCCTCCTCCTCGACGACGCCACGCTGATCTCCCCGAAGGTCCTGGCCGCGCTGTATCCGGCGATGGACGGCCGCCGTCAGATCCAGGTCAAGGCGCACAGGGGCGAGACGATCACCGCAGCCGACGGGTTCTACGTGATCGCCGGACACAACCCGGGTGTTCATGGCGCCGTACTGACCGAAGCTCTGGCCTCACGCTTCAGCGTGCAGATTCAAGTCGGCTCCGACTACGACCTCGCCACCGCCTTGAAGATCAACCAGGTCGCGGTACGAGTAGCCCGGAACCTCGCCACGCTGCAGCTGGCCGGGGACGTGGGCTGGGCACCACAACTCCGCGAACTGATCGCCTTCCAGAAGATCAGCGACGTCCTCGGGAGCCCGGCCGCCTTCGCGAACCTCGTCGGCGTCGCTCCGCTCGAAGACCGGGAAACCGTCGCCGAGATCGTCACCAAAGCCCTCGGCCGCCCTGTCGCCGCCCTCGCCCTCGGCCGCCAGCTCTGAACCCCGTACCAACACGCTGCGAAGGAACCTGCCATGCCGAAGCTGTCCCACATTCAGTACGCACCCCCACCCCTGACCGAGGACGAGCTGGCGACGGCCCGTTGGGACGACGACGGCGGACCGCCGTACACGCCGACCCCGGCCGCCCACGCGGCGCAGTGGCTGAGGATCTCCGCCGAACTGTCCGACCGCTTGCCGGACCTCGCCGGACGTGACGATGTCATCGTCACGTGCCAGAGAGGCACCCGCTCCGGTGCTCCGGCCGCCTTTTACCCGAACACCGCGTCCATCGAGATCGACGCCGAGATCTTCGCGCCCCACTCGGCTCCCTCGATCCGACCGGCCGCGCTCGGCGACGAGGAACGCTACCCGGCCGCCTGGGGCGCCTTCGTTCACGAGGCCGCGCACGCCGCCCATTCAAAATGGTCCGTTCCACCGCCGTTGCGGGGAACGGCAGTTGACCAGGCAGCCCAGCTCCTTGAGGAATCTCGCGCCGAGCACGCCCACCTCAGCCGCCGCCCTGGCGACCGGGACTTTCTGAGGGCCTGCGTGAACGGCCTGATCATGGAGAACATCACCGCCGACACCCCGGCCGACGCCTGGCATGCCGCGTACGCAGCTGGGCTGATCCTGGCCCGCCGGGACGCTGGGGTCCTTGACGTGGACGAGGTCGAACCGGTGGAGAGGACGGTCACCCACATCCTCGGCGAGGACCTGCTGACCACGCTCACCCAGATCTGGACTGCCGCCCATGCCACCGGTGATGACGATGAGCAGGCGATGCTCACCCATGCCGAGGCCTGGTGCACCGCCCTCGGCGTCAGGAGCAGCAGCCCGCCGCCCATCGGCAGCGGCCAGGGAGCCGGGAAACTGGCCGAGGCGATCGGTGAGACGGTCGGGCAGGTTGCAGCCAACACCAGGGTGCAACAGCAGGCCACCCAGGCTCGCAGGAAGCGTACGCAGGGCAAAGCCGCTCGCGCGGCCCAGGCCCGCACGGCAGCGGCCACCGCGAAGCAGGTGTTCGGACCAGCCGGTCTTCCCAACCCCCGGGCTCGGCAGCGCACTTCGCCGATCACCGGCAGTCGCATGCCCACCGGTGCAGAAAAGACGGCGGCCGGACTCCTCGCTCGTGCGCTGCGCCAGGCCGCCTACCGCGAGCGCGTCACGACGATCACAACGTCGGCGGCACCTCCAGGACGTTTGAACATGCGACAGGCGCTGGCACGCGACGCGCAACGCGCGGCCGGATCCACCCCCACCGCGCTGCCCTGGACCACCGCCCGCCATCAGCAGAACCCCAGTCCACCGCTGCGCGTCGGCATCGCGGTCGACGTGTCTGGCTCCATGCAAGCGGCCACCGCACCGATCGCCTCAGCCGCATGGATCCTCGCCAAGGCCACCGCACTGACCGACCCCCGATCGGCAGCCGCCACCATCGCCTTTGACCAGCAACTGACCGCGATCACCCGCCCCGGCCACACTCCAACCCGCGTCACCACCTTCCGAGCCACCGGCCTGGGGCACCGCCTCGACGCCACCCTTGACGCACTGAGCGCAGGCCTCGATCTCACCCGCCCCGGAGCCGGGCGCCTGCTGGTGATCGCCTCCGACGGCTACTTCGCCCGCGAAGAAGCGCTTAGCGCGGCCGGGCGGATCAAGGACCTGGCGCAGGCCGGATGCGCGGTGCTGTGGCTCGCCTTCGAACCCGACCCGTACCCCCTGCCCCACGCCACTGTCCTCGAACTCACCGACCCCGCCCAGGCGATCAGCGCCGTCGCAACCGCCGCAACCCAAGCCCTGCGAGACCACTGACCTGTCCCAGGCGCCCGTACGAGGAACGAGGAGCACACCGTGAACACCACGACACCCGAGCCGACCGTTTACGTACCGGTGCACTGGCTCGGTACTCGCATGGCCCAGCAGGCCCTCAACGTCAGCGATCCCATCGCCCACCTGACCGACCAGCACCGCAAGGGCACCCCGCTGGCCCCGTACGTCCAGATCACGGCCAGCGCCATCCACGACCTCGACCGCCTGGACGCCGACGCTGAGTCCTTCCTGAACAGGCTCAGCACCACCGCTCACTCCGGCAGGCGGTACACCGACGGGCCGTACTCGGACGCCGACGCCGCCCTGGACACGGCACACCGCCTGGCCCAGGCCACCCACACGCGCGACCAGGCCGCCACCCACCTCAACCGGCTCCTGCACGCATACCGCACGGCCACGGCGCCCCGCCCCACCGACACCCCGGAGGAGACGTTATGACCACTGACGCCAGGCTCTCGTCGCTGACCGAACGTGCCCACCAGGCCGCTGTGTTCATCGCGCGGCAGACCGACATGAGCGCGTACGGTCCCTATCGGGGTGAGGAACAGGCCCGCACCGCGATCCGTCTCGCGTCCACCCTCGGCATCGACCCGGACGAAGTCACCACCTCACCGGACTGGCTGCGCCGCCACCGAGGTCCTGGCGAGCCCGTCCTGGCCACCGTCAGGTGCCCGGTGAGCGGAGAGGACTTCACGTTCCTCAACCGCCAGCCCGTTTACACCGACGAGCCACTCCACCTGCTGCAGCCGTGCCCGGAGTGCGGCAAGCTGGTCCCCGTCGCCGAGATCCGCGACCTCGCCGACCTGGGCACCTTCCTGGCTACCGACCAGACCCCCGACGACGACCTTTTCGACGAGGACCCCGCCCACTCGCCTGAATGCCAGTGGCGCGAGGGGGCCTGAGCATCGACTAGCCCTCCGCCGGCACCTGCGGAATCCGCCTCGGACGTGCGCCTCCCGCACAGCCCCTGCCCGACGGGGGGGGCCCCACCGGGCGGTGGACTCCCCCCCCCCACGCCCCCCGCAAAGGATGAAATGATGGAACGTCGCCCGGTTGTGCACGACCCGCTTCCGGCAGCGCGGCAAGTCCACGTATCGGGGCCTGGAACACGGCTGCTCGTCGAGCACCTTGGCTGGAACGCCCCGCATGCGGAACTGGCTGCTCGGCACCTGCCCGGCGATCGCGCTTACCGTCTTGCCCGGGCTCTGTCGCGCACCGCCGCTGAGCTCGACGACGCCTACTGTCTTGCCCAGCGTGCCGGAGGGCGGCTGCGCGAGGACCGTGCCGTCATCGATGACGCAGCAGGACGATCCGCCGGGGTCGCAATCCAGGAGGCGGCGCACGAGTTGGAGCAGGCTTTGCAGTGCTGCGAGTTGGTCGACACCGCTCTGGTGCGGCTGCTCGCCGCCTATCTCGACCTGGTTTCCGAGTCAGGACAGGGGCACGCAGCCGACGGCGACATCGGTGGCACGTGCGTCTGAGTGAGCTCGGTCGCCGACCGGGGCCACGGGCGCGCACATAGCGAGCATTTCCCACAGTGGCTCACCCGAAGTGCTGAACTCGGTTCACGCGTAGATCATTTTGTGTCAACGCGGGGTAGCTCCAGAACGTCAACGGGCCGACTTCCGTTGGCCCGTCACGCTGCTGGAGAGGGGGCGGGCGCCGTGCCCCGTCGCTCAATTGTCCTGCTGACCACCGCTGCCTGCCTGGCCCTGGCCTCCGTTCCCGTAGCCGCCGAGCCGCAGCATGCTCCCGCTCTCGGCGTGGCCGTACGCGGGGTCACCTGCACCGTCGTTGTGGACTCCGCCGTCGTTCGGAACAAGCCGCGCCAGCGCGCCACAGCCCTGGGAGTTGTCCACCTGGGTGAGACCTGCCGAGTCCACGGAACGGGCACCGGTCGCTGGATCAAGGGCACCTTCTCCGGTCGTGGACTCACCGGCTACATCCGCGCCGACCTGGTTTCCCTCGGCGCGGAGAACCTCACGCCCATCTGATGTCGCCATGAACGACACCACGGTCCACCGGCCTTACCGCGAGGCAGTTCACCGAATCCTGTGTGACACCCATGCGCAGCTGCAGACCGCCGCCGAGACCAGTGAGCACGTTCCGCGTCTGGAGGCGCTGCTGGTCCAGGCGGCTGGACTCGCCGGCGCCTCCTTCCTCAACGCCGAGCCACGGCCGGGGATATGGGCGGTCAAGGAGGCTGCTCGGGCGCTGCTGGCCCGGGCGGACCTGGAGCATCCGCCGCGCCTGACCGACTCTCGGTTGCTCAGTCGGCTACGCGTTCTCGACGAACTCCCACTCGACGAACGGATCGTGCTGGTTGCCGACAGCGCTGCGTGGACCAGGGTGCGCCCGGTGACGACACTTGAACTGCCGCCTCTGCCGCAGCAGCCAGCCGCCTCGCCAGGGGATGTGCGATGCATCGACCCGCACCTGTGATCGATCTCCAAGCCGGGGCGCGAGGAGGGTGACTCACCAATCAGTGAGATCCACCAGATACCGGCAATGGGGATCGTCCGACCAATCGGACCTCCGGTACTCCTCCTCGAGCATGGAGGGCAACACAGCCTAGAGGGCCGTCAGTGCCCACCCGGTCGTACGTCGGCGGCGACCACGCCGGAGAGCTCATCGCTGCCCATGTAGAGGCGCAGCAGGCCCTCTCCGCGGAAGAGGACTCCGCGCAGTTCCGATCCGATCTCGTCGGCGAATGGGCGCGCCAGGCATCGCAGCAGCGTGGCGGACCAGTCGTCGCTGGTGAATGGTGGCGGTTTCACCTGGTGCGGGTTGACCAGGTAAAGATCCATGCCGAGCACGGAACTGACCCTCCTGGGCAGGTAGATGTGTGTTCCCGTGTGCACAACCCGGAGCAGGGCGACAACGTCGTGAGAGATGCGCAGGTCCTCTCCGTCCCTCAGCGGGATCTCGTAGGCGGTCAGCAGGCTTGGTGTGCATTCGCCCCTGCAGTACGCCGTGGTCACGCCGACGACATTTCCAGCCCTGCAGGCGCCACGCGGTGTGCCTGCCGGCAGCGCCACAGGTCGGGGCGCGCGAAGTGCGGCCCAGACCTCTGGCCTGACAGTGGACTACCGCGGCCCGCAGGGCTTGGCGGCCAGCCGATAAGTGCGCGGTCGTTCCGTCCGCTGTTCAGCGACCCCATCCGCAGTGATCTTGACGAGCACGTTGGCAATGGCACCTGAGGATTTGCCGATTGCACGGCTGATCTTCGTTGCGGTGAAGGCCTCGTCGGGGTGCGCGGTCAGATGGTCGATCACCAGTTGCCGCAAGGCGCCGGGAGCAAGGCGGTTCTTCTGGCCAATCAGGGCAGTTGTGCTGGGTGTGGGGGCAGCAGAATGCCCGCTCTCCACGGCCGGTGCGGGTGCGCTGTCTTGGTCGCCGTCCTGGGTGACCGGGGTGCTGGTGCCGCTGTCCGCGATCGGCGCGGCACGCCAGCGGTCGGGGACGCGCCGCGCGCCTTCATGGCCACCGCGAGTGCGTAGGGCCAGGCCGTGCTCCTCCAGCGTCACCAGTGCCTTGCCGGTCGCGGAGCGGCTGACGCCTGCGGCCAGGGCGAGTTCGGCGACGGTGGCCTCGCCGGGCATGGCGGTGAGTTCGGTGTAGATCGCGGCGGGAATTCCGGTGAGTCCGGTCAGGGGCTGCGGGGCGGGTACTGCGCGTAGTGCGCCGACGGGACTGTCCGTGTTGTTGGTGCTGGACATGGGGAACCTCGGTCTCTGGTGGTGGAGCGGGATGTTGAGGTCCCCGGCCGGGGAGCGGCTCTCGCGAGGAGTGCCACTGAGTGTTCGGTCGGGCGCGTGCGCAGCGCGGAGATCCCGGCCGAGCGCGGTCTGCCGGGATGGGTGTTCGCCCGAAGCGTTCCCGTTCCGATCGATCGCTCGTCGACCATGGACCCTCGATCGGCCCGCTCTGTCAAGCGGTGCTCGCAGACCGAACCGATCGGTGACGGGAGCACGATCGAAGCTGGTCAGGAGCTCGTGGACCGATCCGCGCCGTCGTGGGCGGCCAGCTGCGCGTACAGCTGGCGGGCACGGGCCGGGCCAATCCGCAGATCGCGGCGCAGCCGCCAGACACTGGCGGGCCGACCGGTCGCCACACGAACCTGCTCATCCAGGGCCACGGCCCGCTTCCATACTTCGCCGACTGGCGGGCGTTCCGGGTCAGCATCGGCCCCGCGGGCCAGCGGACCCGTGCCGGGCGCGCTGTGGGCGAGTGTGGGGCTGTGGTGGCGCAGGTCCTCCCTGGCAGAGGGCGGCGTGGGGGCGGGGTCGTCGTTTCGACGCGGCAGGTCCCGGAGTGGCGTGCGATCGATCGCGGGAAGCTCGGCGGTGAGTGGATCGGCTTGCGGCGCGCCGCATCCGACGGTCTGTTGACCCAGGCTGGTCAACGAATCGTCGCGATCTGGTTCAGCGATCGGATTCAGAAGCGGGGCGGCCGAGCGCCGATACGAAGCGACGGTCTCCGTCACCAGCACCAACAACACGGTCGGCGCGGCGTGCAGCAAGATCGAGGCCGGATCCGCGCCGGTCGGCCACCCGATACGGCCGTCGGGCCAGACGGACTCCCAGACGTTCATCAGTGTGGCCATGAGCCCGGTGAACCAGCGCAGCAGAGCTGACCAGCCAGATGCCCGAACTCCCCATGCAGCCAGCCGCGCCTCCGCATACAGGACGATGACCAGGCCGAGGGCCAGCATCGGATCCAGCAGGACCGCTATGGGCCACGGCACGCCTCGACGGACCGCGAACAGTGTGACGTTGACAGCCGTGAACACCAGGGCGATGAAGGCCACCACACCCAGCGCCGTCGTCAGCACCCTCAGGAACTGCCGCGCTTCTCCCGGAGTGGGGCCGCTCACCGGGCACTGCCTCGGGGCGCTGCGGGCCGGACGGAACCCTGGAAGTTCATGCGGCCCAGATCGACGGGCCGCTCACGTACGACAGCTCCCGGCCGTGGGGCGTCGATCATCTTCCCGCCCCCGGAGTAGATACCGACGTGCGTGATGTTCCGTGGGCCATTGCCGAAGAACAGCAAGTCGCCCGGGATGAGCGGAGCGTTGCGCGGGTGGCGCGGTCCTGCGTCGTACTGGGCCTGGGCGACTCGAGGGATGCGGATGCCGGCGGCGCGGTAGGCGGCCTGGGTGAGGCCGCTGCAGTCGAAGCCTCCCTCGGACGGACCGTCACCGCCCCACACGTACGGAGTGCCGAGCTGAGCTCGAGCGAAGGCCACTGCCTTACCTGCTGCCCTGGTCGGTGCAGGAGCGATGGCTGCATACCTGTCGGCGACCTTGAGGACCTTGTCGACGTACCAGTCCGCGTGGTTATACGCGAAGATTGCACGGCGTAGATTCTTGCCGTTCTTCGCACCGTTGGCGCACAGCAGCCGTGCTGCCGCGTACACGGCGTCGACCGGGTCCCATGGAGTTGGAGGGCGCTTTCCTCCAGGTGGGACAGGGTGTGCGTACGCTTTGAATGTAGAGGGCAAGAATTGCATCGGCCCTACAGCACCTGCCGAAGACACCATCGTCGGATGCCGTGCATGGTCGGTCTCGACCTTCCCGATTGCCGCCAGGATCGTCCAGGACAGGCCCGGGCACTCGGGTGCGGCGCGCTGATAGAGAGCCAGGTAGTAGCGGGGGATGTCGGCGAGCGCGTGCTTGCTGGGCGAAGCCGAACCGCCGCTGTTTCCGGTGGGGATGAGGGAGCCGAGCAGCGCGGCCACGATCAGTGCGGCAAGCAGTGGGAGCGCGAGGACCGTGCAACCGGCCACGCCGGCGGTCTTGGTGAGCGTGCTCATGGCCCGGGTTCCGGCTGAGGAGGGAGCGGCGGGACGGGCAGGGTCAGGGCGGTGTCGGCGTCGGTCGGCTCCAGGCCTGCTGCCTTGGTGGTGCCGGGCCACAGGACGACGAGGCCGGTCAAGGTGGTGCGGCGGGTTGCCGCGGTCAAGGGAGTCCACCACCCGCCCCACGGCATTTCGGTTGTGAAATCGACGGAACTCGTGGCCACCTGCAGGCCCAAGTCGCGGGCCGGGGCCACGAGTCGGCGGCGCAGCGCGAGGTCGCGGGACTGGGTGCGGGTGAGCAGGAGGAGGACGGGGCGTGTGCCCGTAGTGGTGGTGAAGGCGGAGTAGCCGGCGAGCTTGGCCTCGACTCGAGCGAGGGGCTGGCTGCCGGTGTCGAATTCGAGGAAGAACGGCAGTATGCGGTCGCCGTCGTGCCAGTGCGCGTAGGCGTCGGGGCGGACGATGTCGCCCCAGCGGCGGGCGCAGGAGCGTTCCGACAACCAGAGTTCGAGGCCGGTGCCCGGGGTGGTGCGGCCATGCGCGGCGAGGTGGATGAGGGTGTCGTTGACGCCTAGGTCGTGGCCGAGTGAAGGGGAGTAGGCGATGCGGCCGGTGGAGGTGGGACGCCAGCCGGTGGCCGCGGTGTCCAGGCCGGCGTGGGCTGCGAGGAGGGAGGCGCCGGCGGGGCCGAGGGTGTAGTGCTCGGGCGCGGACCCGGTCTGGAACAACGGGCGGAAAGAGTCGACTACTCCGTACTGATGCAGGGTGCGCAGGCGGCGTTGAGCGGAGCGCAGGCCGGTGAAGGCCAGGCGGGCGATGTGGGTGGCAGTGAGGACGCGGTGCTCGTGGAGCATCGCGGCGAGCCACAGGTCGCGTGCGGTGAGGCGGCGGGTGAGGGCCACGATGTCGAGGCGGTGTCCGGGGCGGGCGCGGGTGGTGGCGGCGCGGGCGGTGTAGCGGGAGCCGGGGCCGTGGTCGGGGCGGGGGAGTGCGGTCATGGCGATCACCACCGAAGGGCGGGCTGTGGTCAGGGGGTCGCGCGGCGGGGGTGGTGGCCGAAGCGGGCGGCGGCTGAGGCGCGCAGGTCGGCGGCGCGGCCGGGTACGGGCGGTGGCAGAGGCCGGGTGGTGAACGTGAACGCGGCCGACTCGGCGCCTGCGGTCAGCAGATGCGCTCCGGCCTGGAACGGCCCGAGGTGCGCGAGGTCGTGCGCTGTGAGGGTGGGGAGCGTGTGGCGCTCCAGCGCATTCGCGTCCTCGGGGGAAGCGTTGAAGAAGACCTTGTTGCGGGCGTTCGCGGAGATGCCTTCGCGCAGGTCGCGGGGGAGCTGGGCGAGGTGTTGGTGGGCCAGGCCCATGGACAGGCGGTAGCCGCGGGCTTCGGCGAGCATGTCCTCCAAGGGGTAGGGCAGCGTGAGGAAGTTGTGGCACTCGTCGATGTAGAGGGAGGCGTCGATGCGGTCGCCTTCGGGGGTGCGGGCGCGGGCTGCAGCTGACTGCCAGGTCTTGGCGACGATGAACGAGCCGAGCAGGCGCGCGGTCTCCTCGCCGAGGGCGCCTTTGGGGAGGCGGGCGAGGAGGATGCCGCCGTCGAGGACCTGGGCGAGGTCGAAGGTGGAGGGGCCGGCGGAGATGGCTCGGCGGGCGAAGTCGCGGAGCAGGAAGGCCCGCAGTTTGTTCATGACCGGGCCGACGACCGCGGCGCGCGAGGGCTCGGACATCGACTCGTACCAGGCCCAAAAGCCGCGCAACACTGGGTCCTTGAGCGCGGGGACGATACGGAGCCGGTAGGCGGGCTCGCCGAGGAGGCGGGGGACGTCGGCCAGCGTGACCAGTTGGTGTGAGAGCGCGGCGTGTTTGAGGAGGGACAGGCAGGCGGCGCGCATCACGTCGTCGGTGCGCGGCCCCCAGAACGCGGAGAAGATCCGACGGAAGATGCCGGTGATGTTGTCCACGACGACGTCGATGTCGTCGCCGTCCAGGACATTCAGGCAGGGCGGGGCGTGGGTGTCGTCGGGGTCGATGAGGACGAGCCGGTCGGCGCAGGTGTCCGGGAGGCGGTCCAGGAGGTCGGTGACGAGGTCGCCCTTCGGGTCGATGACGATGACGCCGCGGTGGTGGCGTACGTCGTCGAGGGCGAGGTTCGCGATCAGAGTGGACTTGCCGCAGCCGGTCGCGCCCATGACGTGCAGATGGTGTCGGCCGTCGGGGACGGAGAAGCCGATCGGGCGGCGAGCGCCGATGTCGGAGCGGCCCAGTGGCTTGACGCCGTTGCCAGGCGCGGGTTCGGGGATCTGTGGAGGTGGTAGGACGGAGCGCGCGCCGGCCCGCCGTACTCCCGGAGCATCGGGATCGATGGGGAGGTGGGCCAGGGCAGCGAGCTCGGGGACGGACAAGACGCTGGCGCGGCGCGGGAAGCGGCGCTGGGTGAGCGGCTCGTGGGGGTGGGGCAGACGAGTGCGGGCGAGCCAGTTGCGGTCGGCGAAGAGACCGAACGCCGAGGCCAGGCCGTGGGCTCGGCCGCGGACAAGTTGTCCGGCACCCTCGTGCTCGGGGCTGCAGGAGGCGGCGTACGTGATCGTCGTCTGCCACTGCGGTCCGGCGAGCTTGCTTGCGGACTGCCGTACGGAGGCGGCGTGTTCGGGATCCTGCTTGCCCGTCGACCCCGGCTGCGGACGATGGGCGAGCAGTGCGGTCAGGCCGGGCAGTCGCCGGGCGGATTGACCGGCTTTGAGGCAGCGGGCGTGGCGGCGTACGCGACGCAGCACATGTCCGGTGGCGGGCCGTGCGAGCACCTGGACGCAGGCGCTCTCGTCCTCGCGCATGCCGGTCGCCGCCTGGAGTAGCGGGCGGATCGGGTCGGTGGGGTGATCGGTGCGCAAAGGGAGCGCGTCAGGACGGGCTGTGCGTACCCGGCCGGCGCTGACTGCGTGGCCGGGCGGGAGTAGGGCGTCGGCTGCGGTGACTCGAGTGTGCGCACCGGGCCAGGCGGCCTCTACAGCCCGCCGTACCAGGGACAGCGGGATCGCTTGGGGGACCCAGAGTTGGATACGCAGGCCGGTATGCGACCAGACATACTCGAGCCCCAGGTGCGGCTGACCGGCGAGCGCGCGCCGCCACCACGGGCGCAGGACCCCCGACAGCTGCGCCCACAGGACCTCCCCTCCCTTGGGGGCGACGACCGGCGGGGACAGCACCTCGATACAGCGGGCCCCGATGCTGAAGCGCTGAGCCCGTCGCGCCTGCAGATGCCGGCGCAAGGCGTACCCGCCGATCGCGACGGAGGCAGACGCGGGGGCGAGAACGTGAGCCTGCCGCGCGCACCAACGTGCGGCCGCTCCAGGGACGTTGGCCCACAGCGACGACGGGTTGGTCAGGAACTCCACCAGCGGACCCGCAGGCTCAGCGGCCGCCAGGAGAAGGGTGGCCGTCACAATTCCCACCCCTCGTCGTCATCGATAGCAGGCTCGATGTATGAGGCATCGAGCTCGGAACCGTGGCCGTCGTCGAGGGGTGCACCGTCGTCGGGGAAGTCGTCGATCACCTGGCGATGCGCGGCAAGCTCGCCTGGATCAGTCGTAATGACGGCATGTTCGCCAGACGACGCGACGTTGATCAACGCGACCTTCCGGCGACGGCTGTCGCCGGTCAGCAGCAGTGCCTCGCCGCGCGCTGCCGACAGCAGGAACTCTCGTTCCCCGTAGGAGAGATGGAAGGTGTCCGCGATCTGGTCGATGGCCTGAGGTGCCTGACGCAGCAGTACCTGGGTGGCGGCGTTGGAGACGATCGCACGGCCGAGTGGGGAGGCGAGGACGTCGTCCGCGTCCTGGGTGATGACCGCGAGCCCGGTCCAGCGTTTGCGTGCGGCTTTGGCCATTCGGAACAAGAATCGGGCTCCTGCTCCTTCGCGCATCAGCCGCCATGCCTCGTCGACGACGACCAGGTGCCGTCCCTCGGTTGCCCGTTGGGCGACCTGGCGCCAGATGGCGTCCAGGGCGAGCAGCATCGCCGGCGCCTGGACCTCGTCCGGGAGTTGGCGCAAGGCGAAGACCACGAGGTGTCCGGACGCATGGGCGGTGCTGGGCCCGTTGAACAGCTGAGCGTGTGAACCGGTCACGTACGGGGCGAGGCGGTCAGCGAGTTCGCGGGCGGCGCCCTTGTCCTCCGCGGCGAGTACATCCGCCAGGTCCGAGAGCTGCGGCGGGGTGCGCCGCCAAGTCCGCGCGTCGCTGGTGATGCCCGCATGGGCGTACGTGGCCAGGATCGCGCGGTCCAGAATCGCCTTGTGAGCCGGCTCGAGCTCGCCGTCGAGCAGCACGGCGAGAAAGGTGTGCAGGAACAGAACCCGGCGGGTCAGCACGTCCCCGCCGCGCTCCGCTGCACGTGGCAGGTCAAAGGGGTTGAGACGCACTCCTTCCGCGCCGAGCGCAACGACCCGCCCGCCGACGGTCTCCGCCAGGCGTACGTATTCGTCCTCGGGGTCGATCACCGAGGCGGTGACGCCGGTGAACAGCAGCCGCAGCAACTCGAGTTTGGCGCCATAGGACTTGCCGGCGCCGGAGCGGGCCAGGGTGATCGAGTTGTAGTTGTCCTGGGCGAAGCGGTCCCACAACACCGGAGCGCCTGAGGCTGCGTTCAGCCCGTACAGCACGCCGGTCGGCTGACCGTCGCTGTCCAGCGGCGGCGGCAAGTCGGGGCTGGTGAACGGGAAACACGACGCGAGCGCGGCGGTGTCGAAGGTGCGGCGGATCTTCAGCGTGTCGATACCGAAGGGCAGGGTCGCCAGCCAGCCGGGCAGCGCGCGGTAGGTCGTCGGTGCCACTGTGAGCAGCAGCGACTCGGCCACCGCCCGGACCGCTGCGACCTGCTCGGCCAACGTGTCCTCGTCCGCGGCGTGCACGGTCAGGTAGAGCGCGACGTGGAACAGCTTTCCTTCGCCGCGGGCGATGCGGTACGCGAGATCGGCGGCGTCCTGCGCGGCCGCTTCAACCTCCGGCTCGTCGAGGCGCCCTTTGTCGTAGCCGGCGCGCCTTCCGGACTCCAGCCGGGCCCGCTGCTTCTTCAACCCGGATGCCGCTACGGGGTTGGGGATCGGGTCGATGTGCAGTGCGATGTCGAGATGGCCGGGGAAGTTGAGCAGCGGGGCGAGCCAGCCGGGCGTGACCTCGGCGGGGTAGCCCGTCACCACCAGAGTGGAGGCGAGATGTGCGCCGACGGCCAGAGCTCGCGCATGGACCTCGATCGCCTCAGGGCCGACGACCGGCATCGCGGAGGTGGAATCAAGCAAGTCCACGGCCAAGTCCGGATGTTGAGCGGCGGCTCGGAAGATTCGTTTCACGGCAGGTCACCGCCCTGCGGCGTGGGGGAGTCGGGGTTGCAGGCGTCGGAGACCAGGGCCGCGCCACCGGCGGCGTCGAGCGGGGAGACGGTGACTTCGGCCGGGGCCAGCGCCCGTACGGCCTCATGCACGCGCTGCACCGCCCGACCGCCTCCGGTGAGGGGGCGCCCTCGACTGAGCGATCGTTCCTCGCGCGCGATGAGAACAGCCTGGCGCCCGAGCAGATCGCCTCCGGCGGCGAGCTCGGACAGGAAGGCGGCATGCGCGCGGGCCGCCTCCTCCAGGGCGGGGTGGGGCAGGGCAGGTGCGTCGTGCTGTAGCCGTTCTGCGAGTGGGGCCAGCTCGATGCGGTGGCACCGTACGAGCAACTGGGTGGGGCCCGTGAGCGAGTTGAGCCACCTGCCAAACGCGGCGATCAGCCCCTGCTGCTCCGCCCCGGACCGCAGATCGAAGTTCACCATCGAGCAGGTCGCCAAGGCCGCATGCCCATCCCCGCGCAGATCCATAACGCCGGGCTCGGCGATCGCCTCGCCAGGGATGCGCATGGCCGTCGGGCTCGGGCCCGCTGCGTGCACGAGACCCTGACCGATCAGTTCCGGGAGCGGCGGTACGCCCTCGGGCGCGTACACGCGTCGCTTCGGTGTACGGGCATGGGCGAGTGCGGCGAACAGGAAACGGTCGAGCCCGATCCCCTCACGCCGCCCCACTGCCAGCGCGGTCACCGCACCCGCAACCGGGATGATCATGACCAGATAGGCGAGCGGCGCCATGAAAGGCCGGGCGGCCCAATAGCCGCCGTAGAGCAACGCCGCGCATACGGAGAGGATCGCGGTCTGCCGCGCGGTCAAGGGCCCCAGCAGTCGATCTTCGCGGCTGATGTCGGACGGAACTCTCACGGCAGTGATCGCGTCGCTGTCGTCGTACCTGCTGGGATTGCTGGTCACCGGGAACCTCCAAGGACCGGGTTTTGCGCGGGCGGCTCGGGAGTCAGGAGCGCGGCGGTTCCATCGGGAGCCGGAGCTGCATCGGCCGCGCGGGGCGCAGGCGGACGCGCGTGGCGGGGATCGGGAGCGCCAGCTGGCGGGCCCGCACCGCCGGGGCAAGGCGAGTGGCCGAGATGCGTGTCGGGGCCGGCGGGGTAGGCGACGCGGCCCCAGACGCGGGTGCCGGCTGCGCGGCACGTGGGCGACGGTCGGCAGGGATTGGCAACCGGGTCTGCACGGCGCGCGGCCGGGCGGCGGGGACGCGGGCCACCTTGATGGGTAGGGCGAGTTGGCGCGCACGACGTGCCGCGGCGGGGTGAGGGACTGAGCGCGGACCGGCGGTCAGGGCCTTCGGCACGGCGGACTTCGTGCCGGAGCCGGGACGGCCTCGGCGTGGAGTCGGGCGTGGCGTGGTCGCCGTCGTACGGGAGGACTTCGTCGCTCGCGTACCGGACGCTGTCGAGGCACCACCTCCCTGCGCCCCTGTGGCCCCACCGGGTCGTGGCGCCTGCGCACTTGAGGCCCCATGCGACCGCCCGCCCCGACCAGTTGCGACCTGCGCTGCCGCTCCAGCAGTGGCACGTCCAGCACGTCCGCCCACCATCCCGGCCAGTAGCCCACCCCACGGGCGGCCACCACCAGGACGCCCGCCGCCCCCTGGGCCGCCTCGCGACGAAGGGCCGCCTGCACCGCCGCTACCACCCGTGCCACCGCCGCGCCCGAGCCCGGGAACGCTGGACACGGCCCGGCTCATCAGCCGCCACTGCACCGCCGACCGCACCATGCCCAGCGGCCCGAACACGCTCGAGCCCGTATGGAAGACATGCCGCAGACACCAGCCAGGAATCTTGAACAGGATCCAGAACAGGGCGAGACCGGCCAGCATCGTGCCGAGCTGACTCGGCTTCGGGAAGCCGAGCAGCGTCGCCCCTGGGGCGTAGAACATCTTCAACGCGACCACGAACGTCATCGACTGGGCGACCTGAATCGTCAGGCACCCGGCCAGCGCCCTCCACCACATCCGCGCGACGCCATCGGTCACAGGATGGGCGTGACAGGCGAGCGCGAGCGGAGCCGCGACGGCAAGCAGCGCGATCACCGCGACCCGGATGATGTAGCCGATCAACACCGCCAGGATCAGCACCACCGTGACCACCGCGAGCAGCAGCAGATACAGCTTCAACCCGGGCGCACCGAACAACGCGAACGGGATGACCCGCTCGACCAACCCCTTTCCCGCATCCGTCATGTCGGTGCCCATCACTGCGTGCGAGAGGGCGTTGGCCAGCTCGATCGCCTTGCCGATCACTGTCAGCGACAGGGCGGCGGCCACCATCCCGATCAACAACCGCGGCAGAATCTGCTTGAGCGCGTACCGCGACTGGACCGTCTCGTATCCCATGACGGTGATCCCGCCGGCGGTCACGAACAGCACGTAGATCCCGGCGGCGATGGCCATGGACCCGGTCCACATCGCCTTGATCGGACCCTGTTCGGTCACGTCAGGGGTGGACAGCAAGGTGTCCGCGAGCAACTCCCGAATCGGCTTCATGAGCTGCTCAAGGAGCATCCCGAGGAACGCCGTGACCGCATTTACGATCATGCCGGGGACATCAAGGAGCGGGCCGAAGTTGAAGCCCCCGCTGTGGTCGCAGTCGCTCGGATCGCCGTCCGCCTCACACGCGTGCGGCGTGGGGCCGGGCGTCGGCTCGCGCTCGCCGGACCCGCCGGCGTCCTCGTCATCGTCTCCCGGATCGGCGGGACGCGGGGTGGGGCCGGGTGTCGGCTTGGGCTCCGGATCGTCGTCCGGTGTGGGTGCAGCGGGGCCGGGCTGCGGATTGGGAGGCTCGGGATCCGCGGGTACGGCAGTCGCGGCCGCAGCGTACGGAGCCTGCAGGAGTGTCACTGTGACAGTCGCTCCGGTCAGCACGAGCAGGATGCTGGCCAGCAGGCGAGCGGCACACCTGAACCGGGCCATCACTCGCCACCGCCCTCACCGACGATGCCCTGGAGCACGGTGACGAGTACCGGCGCCAGGATGGCGAGGCCGTAGCCGATCGCCGCGGCCTTCAACGCCCGTTTGGACGACTCGACTTCGCCTGGATCACCGCCGGCCATCAGATAGCGCAGCCCGCCGAAGGTCAGAAAGAGGGTGGCGAGTCCGGCGAGGATGCCGACGATCCAGTTCCGCAGATTGTTGATCACGGTTGGGATGTCTGCCGCCGCCCATGAGACGGGCGACTCGGCCAGCAACACGAAAACGGTGAGGCCTGCGACCAACACCAGGCGGCCACCCCACCGCAGCGGACGGGGCAGACGCCGACGACGCTGCGGCGTCCGGTCAGGCCGGTGGAGCATGACTGGCATGGCACACACACCTCCATCGGGCTCACGTCGACGGGCGAAACGGGAGATAGAAATAGGAGGAGGCGGGTGCGGGTGGGCGGGCCCTCCCAGGCGCCGTCCTCCTTCACGAGGCGGGCAAGGGTTTCCGGGGTGTCAGCACCAGACGGCAAACCCACCCGCACCAGCCGGCCCGGGATCGGGCCCGCACACTCGCGGGCCCCGTCCCGGTCCGGTCCGGCCCGCGCTGCCGTTGGCCACGGGAGCGCGGAGCCGTTCCTGCCTCGTATGGAGAAACCCGGCGCCGGTTTTCTCGCCTACTCGCTGGCGCTACTGCGTATCGCCCTGCGCTCGCAGATACTCCGCCAGCCGCTGCTCGGCGGCACCGCGGCGCCGGTACAACTGGGCCAGACTGATGCTGCGTTCAGCGGCAAGTTGACGCATGTGCACCCCGTGCAGCCGACTGCGCGCGATCAGCTGTGCCTCGCTGATGTCGACCACGCGAGCCCGCACTGCCCGCGCGAGGGCCTCGTGCTCGCTGCCGGGATGGTCGGTGTCTCGTCGGCCGTGCAGCCGACCCAGCCGGACGCCGGCATCACCCACCTCGTGAGTGGCCCTTCGCTGAGCCGCGTACACGAGCCGGTGCACCGCCCGGTCGGCGGCCCTTAGGAGGGCCCAGTCCAGCTCCGGGTGATCCACCGGCAGCGTCGCCAGTGCGGCGACGAGCCCGGCCAGCGCCTCCTGCTCGGCTTCGGCCCGCTCGATCGGCAACGGACGTGGCAGCCGCGCGAGTTGCCTTCGAAGTGCCGGAACGGCCATCGCCAGCGTGACGGTCGTCCACGGATCGCCGAGCGTGTGCGAGCGGCGGACCACCTCCCGCCACACCTCAAGACGCTTCTCGGGAGGCGTGCTGGGGTGCACGAGGCGGGCGCGAACCTGGTCCACGGGAAGTGCTTCGACGACCGGCTGCGTACAGACGAGTTGGGCGGGCAGAGTCAGCGGCTGAGGCGCGCGGGCCAACGCGAGGAACGCGTCGTCCAGCAGCTCCAGCGGGGAGTGAGTCGCCTGCGGGTGATGGGCGTTGTAGTGACGGGGGTGCATGTCGGCTCCCTGAGCGAGCGGTCGACTGGAACACCGCCATCACCTCAATTCCCCGTGCCACCGCCGCGCCACAACAGAACCGTCACTGGGCCATTGGCGAACCGCCACCGAGCAACTGTGGGAACGACGCCCCTCCCGCCCGGGCAGAAGTCGCCCTGACCAGCGACGGCCTGAACCTCGACGGCAGCAGCGTCGCCCCGGCGAAGATTTTCCAAGAGAACTCTGGCGAGCTGCTCCCCGCACCACTTATTGATCTTGATGGCTCGGTGGTGGTTCGTTAACGGCTCGGGGGTGGCGCCAGCTTTCGTTCTACATCCGGAAGACGGTGGGATCGGGCCGCACCGGCTCACACAGCATCGAAGATCCGGAGGCGGCTGGCCGCCTCGTCAGCTAACGACCTTGATCAGAGCAGAGTTTGGTGAGTTCGGGCTGGTGTGGAAGGGGCGTGCTGTCTTCGCGATTGCAGTGCTACTCGCGGCATGCGGTTCTTCCGGCGGCAACGCGGGAATGCCGGCCGCCCGGACGGCAATGGCGGCAATCAGACGGAGGAGTCCCGCACTGCTACCTCGAATGTCCGTGAGGTCAAGGCGCCGACGCGGCTATCGCCCGACCAGGCGTCGCACTGCCGACCCCAGCCGGGGAGGCGAAGTCGTCGCTCGGCGGGCCGCAGTATCCGCCGCCGCGGTCTTCGCTCGAGGTGAGGTCTTCGGCGCGGACCTCGTGAGCCGCCGCACGGCCCGGACGGCGAAGGGCGCCTGCGCCACAGCCTTGGCCGTCGTACGGGGCACCCTCGTGGGCATTGTTGACGAAGGCGCGGGGGGCGCTGGGAATGATCTGTGATGTCGGGCATGACGGGTTCACTGCCACTCGGAGCGCTACGGCGACGGTTGCGGGGCCAAGTGGCAGTAGTGCCAGTCCGCGTGCTCGTGCGGCTCGGCGCCGGACATGTGGAGCACCTGGATCGCGCCGCCGAGTTCGAGCATTCCCGCGGGCTGGCCGTCCTCGATCACCGGCAACGTGATCGCTTGCCCGTCACAAGGCCCGCCCTCAATCCGCAGAGTCAGCATGTAGGGATCGGCGGCGGGCCGGATGATTGGGCTACCTCCAGCCGCTGCACTGGATTTGTCTGTGGGGTGTGTAGCGCCACTGTTCAGTGCAGACTTGCACCCACACGTTCTCGATGGCGGCAGGCTTGGCCTCGCGCGGGCCCGCACGCTGCCGTCCCCGCCACGCTGGATGGCACCACTCATGCCGCCGCGATTCCGTCGGCCGAAGCAAGGTGCCTGACCTGTCGTAGACGAATTGGGCGTCAGTGCCCTAGCCGGCGGTTTGCATCAAACCGCATCAGCACCCGCACGACGCGCCAGATACCCGCCGCCGCCCCCAGTACTGCCCCCACCACCAGCAGTGCCTTCCCGGCGGGTGCTGTCACACCGATGGCCAGCGCCGGTACGAGCAACGCAGCGAAAATCAGAACCGCGAGCGCAACAGCCGTCACCAGGGCAAACATGATCTCAACCGTCATCGCGTCCTTCTCCCAACGCGACTCACGCCCCGTATCCATGCCGCAAGTCTCACATAACGGCGAAGGGGAACGTGGCCTCGGCCTGTACGGGAAGGCGGTGAGCTTCGGCTACTTCGTTGGTCAGTCCGCCCTGCATGAACGGCCTCCGATGACGCCTCAGTGAATGCAGTGCCTATCGGGACTTGACGGAACTTCCTGTCAGGCACCAGTGGAGGTTTGCCCCACCACCGGTAGTTGTTCCTGACGTGGGAGATGGTGTCGCCGGCCCCTTACCGCGCCCGCGCGGCGAGCAGGAGCAGGCCCCGGCGAATACCACTGGGACCCCGCCAATGGGGCCGGACACAAACGCTGAGGCGCCGATGAGGACTTCCAGCCGCCCTACAGCAGCGCCCCGCCGCCGACGCCCGCGCCGAAGTAGCGCTGAGCCTTCACGTCGAAGACCGGTTGCGGCGTCAAGTCCCGGGGCTGAGGACGCTCGTATCCGGGGAGCTGGGGGCGCCGCAACTGGACCGGCTGGCCGTGCCAATGATGACGTCTGACTCAGGCGCACGAGGAGGACGGCGTCACCATGTGGGAGTACGCCTACCGCCAGGCCCTGCATGCCCGCGGCGCCCCTGGGCTGCGCGCCGAGCGCTGGCAACCCGGCGGGCTGGTGAGAATCATGACCACCTGCCTTCTCCATCACAGTCGTCAGCACCAGACGACAGGTCCTTCGTAAGCGCCTCGCACTGGCATGAACCATCGAGCTCCGTACTCCGCATCGTCTCCCGGCTCGAATCCCTTGCCATCCACGATCTGGCTCCCTGGACCGAACGATGCTGAGACCCACCCTGCGCCCGGGTGTGTGCTGCCGCGTTGGGCTCTCGACAAGATCCGTAACGAGTTCACGTCCGGTGTCGGTGGCCCGTCGGGACCCATGGCCAAGATCGCGGTGCGCGACGTCGAACCCGGCATGGATGCCCGAATGCCGTGCGAGACCTTCGACGGGCAGCCTCTGGACGCACGCACCAGCCGCGCGATGTCGCTGCTGCTGGCCGAGCTGCACCCCGACACCCTCCAGTACGCGCCACGCCACGTGTCTGCTGCGGTAGGGATGGCTGATGCGGTGGGAGGCGGCTGGTCCGACTTCTTCTGCCGTGCCCACCGCGTATTGCCTGCAGGCGGCCTGCTGCTCCTGGCCACTCGCCAGCGCCGTGACAGCGGACGGCTGATCGATCCGCTCGGGACCTTGATCACCTGCGCCCGTACCGCAGGCTTCCGCTATCTGCAGCACATCGTGGTCGTCCACGCGCAGCCCGTCGGCGAACGGCTCGTCCCGGCCCCGCCCGCGGACGCCCCGCCGGGCCTGGTGCATTCCGATCTGCTCGCGTTTACGGCCATCCACGCCCAGGCATAGGGA
Source organism: Streptomyces sp. N35 (assembly GCF_016464295.1). NCBI lineage: Bacteria > Bacillati > Actinomycetota > Actinomycetes > Kitasatosporales > Streptomycetaceae > Streptomyces > Streptomyces sp. N35. The sequence goes on from NZ_JAEIMH010000051.1 coordinate 63,725, forward strand.
AGTTCGCCATGCACAGCCCCGTCTCGGTGTGGAACACCGCACCCACCTCCGCCCCGGCCCAGCGTGCCGGCCGCTACGTGCCCGGCTCCTCCGACCACCCGGCCAAGATGCTCCCCGCCCTGGCCGCCCACGCGATCCGCACCTACACCCGCCCCGGTGATCTGGTCCTGGACCCGATGTGCGGGATCGGCACCACCCTCGTCGAGGCCCTTCACCTCGGCCGGAATGCGATCGGTGTCGAGTACGAACCCAAGTGGGCCCGCTTGGCCCGGCTGAACGCGTTCTCCGCGATGCACAAGGACGGCACCGGCCATGGAACGGTGCACTGCGGAGACGCCCGCGACCTACGCAACCTCATCCCCGCAGAACAGCACGGCAGGATCGCGCTGGTGGTGACTTCGCCGCCATATGGCAACTCGGTGCACGGACAAGTCAGTTCCAGCCGCGATAGCGGCAAGTCGGGCGTCGCGAAGAAGCACTACCGCTATAGCCGCGATCCGAACAACCTGGCACACGTCGGCGTCGGCCGGCTCCTCGTCGCCTTCACGGAAATCCTCACCCAGTGCCGGCATGTGCTGCGACCGGGCGGCACCGTGGTCATCACCACGCGTCCTTGGCGGGAGCGCGGCGAGCTCATCGATTTGCCCTCGGCCGCGCTTGCCGCAGGAACGGCGGCCGGGTTCGTTCCGACCGAGCGCAACGTCGCACTGCTCGCGGGCATCCGGGACGGCCAACTCGTCCCTCGCCCTTCGTTCTTCCAGATGAAGAACGTCCGCGACGCCCGCCGACGCGGCATCCCTCAGCACTTGATCGTGCATGAGGATGTGTTGTGCCTGGTCAAGGCGTCGGACGCGAGCAGGGGAGTGCCCGAGAGCGATCCGAGTGCGCCACGAGCCGCGTCCTGCCGAACCCGAAAGCCTCGTACCACCGCTACTTTCCACTCGCGTACCTGTCGCGTGGAGGGCGGCCATGCCATGCGGTGAGGTGGCGATCGGGTCGCTGTTCTCCGGCGTGGGCGGACTGGACCTCGGTGTACGGAGCGTCCTCGGCGGCCGCGTTGCATGGCACTGCGAGAACGACTCGCGGGCAGTACGCGTGCTCTCGCGGCACTGGCCGGACACGCCGAACCTGGGTGACGTGAGGGAAGTCGACTTCCGTCGAGTGGAGCCGGTGGACGTCCTTACCGCTGGCTTTCCATGCCAAGATCTCTCGCTGGCCGGGCCCCGTACGGGCCTCGTCGGCCCTCGCTCCGGCCTGTGGCAGCACACGGTCGAGGCTGTCCGCGTTATGAGGCCCTCCTTGGTGGTGATGGAGAATGTGCCGGGTCTGCTGTCCGTCCGAGCCGGAGCCGCCGGGACACTCGGAAGCCGACCGCATGCAGGAGACTCGGGAAGATCTGGTGCCGTTCGCGCGCTGGAATCCTGCCCGAGATGCCTGGGAGACCGAGCCAGTTCAACCGGTGTGCGGGCACTGGGCGTTGTTCTGTCGGAGCTGGCCGCCTGCGGGTACGACACGGCGTGGTGTCGCGTACGCGCCAGCGACGTCGGGGCGCCGCACAGACGGGCGAGAATCTTCCTCGCTGCATCGCCTGCGAGGCAGTGCCCCGAGGAACCGGCAGTTGAAGCCACGTACGGCACATTTGGCGAGCGACAGCAGCCCTCCACGCCCGGAAAAGCACAAGGCGGGCGCGGGCGGTCCGATTCCAGCAGCCGTGGTCGAGCACCTGCTGCCCACCCCCAGGGCCAGCGACGGGGCGAAGGGGTCCCCGAATCAGAAGCACGGCGATGGGAGCCGCACGCTTGCCTCCACGGCGGCCCTGCTCGCAAGCGCTGCGGACTTCAGCGAAGTCCGCGTCAGGGATGCCGAATTGCTGCTGCCCACCCCGACCTCGGCGGACGCCCACGGCGGTCCGGGCACCACACCGAAACGCAAGGGCGGCATCAACCTGCGCACAGCGATCACTCGCCTGCCGGCTGGTGGGGCGAATACCTGCCCGCCATCCGGCGTTGGGAGCACGTAACCCATAGGGCGGCGCCCGCCCCGACCGTGCCCGGCTCCAGCAGGCTGTCCGCCGAGTTCGTCGAGTGGATGATGGGCTTTGAGACCGGCTGGGTAACCGGAGCCGTCGATCTACCGAGGGCTGGTCATCTGCACCTTCTGGGTAACAGCGTCGTCCCCCTTCAGGCCGCCCATGCGGTGGACTTCTTGGTGGGATGCGCGACACCAAAAGAGGCCCGGTGTGAACGGCTCCGGTGATGAATGCAACAAGGGGGAAGGGCAGGGGTACCGGATGCATTCGCCGTCCTGCACTCAGCACCTACGACCCGGCATGCTGCCTTCCCAGCGGCCGGATCATGCTCGTCAAGAGCACACCGAGCATGAGGAACCTGCGGCCACTCCGGGAAAGGCCTCCCCATCCTTGCCAACAGACGGGCGAGTTGGGGGAGCGCCGAGTCAGGCGCAGTCAGAGAAACGATGCAGCCCGTACCCAAGGGTCGTGCGGTGCTGGAGACACCGAGAATTTGACCGCGAGGAGCGCTTGCAGCTGGCCAGAATTCTCTTCGAAGGCCTGATTCCCGACAAGGAAGATGGCCTTGAAGGACCTTCGGTAGGCGAGCAACAGCAGTTCCAAAGGCGTCGTATGGTCCGTGGTGCCATGAATTCACCTCGGTGACAAGAGGGTTGGGATGACCTCTGTCCGGATAGGGGATAAGGAATGCGTCGTTCCTCGCTTCCCCGGGCGCGCAACCCGCGTCAAGGGAATCTGAGAGTTGCGGTCTACCTTCGGGTGTCCACGGTAAAGCAGCTGAAAGGCTACGGCCTCAGCGTGCAGCATGACGAGTGTCATGCGTGGCTCGATTACCGGATCGGAAAGGGGAAATACACCGTCGAGATCTACACCGACGGTGGTGTCTCCGGGAAGCTGGCGAAGCGCCCGGACCTGGATCAACTGAACAAGGACGTCGCTGCCGGCCGCGTCGACCTTGTGATCTTCGGCAAGCTCGACCGTATCGGCCGCACCATGAAGGACATCCATCGCTGGGTCTACGACACCACGGACCTCGGCGTGCGCGTCGCAACGGCCGATGGCCGTATCGACAGCGAGGACGAGATGTTCGGCATCCAGCTCAGCCTCCTCGCTTACATGGCAGAGCTTGAGCACGCCATGATCCTCGACCGCACGGTGGGCGGGCGCGAGAAGAAACTGGCGGCCGGAGGCTGGCCCGGGGGAGTGGCGCCGTTCTGGCTGAAGCTCCCCGCGCAAGGTGTCATCGCGGATCCCACCCTGCGCGAGGACAAGGTGCGCCTGCTTGAGACTGCTGCCTGCTTCATCGCCGACGAGAACAAGAACGCGGATGAGGCGGGCCGAATGCTGAACGCCATGGGGCTGTTCACCAGACGGGGAAAGCCGTGGAGCGGTGCGAACCTCATCCGGACGTTCCGGCAGACCGCGCTCGACGGCTACATCATTTACCGGAACACGGAGCGGATTCACGGATCGACTCTTCGACGTGATGAGGAAGGGAATCCGCTCTACGGGGAGACGGTGCACATCCCGGTGCCTTTGGCGCTCCCTCCCGAGCGAGTGGCGCAGGTGCGAAAGGCTCTCGCATCGCGATCGTTTACCAAGGTTTCGGAAATGCAGTACCTCCTGTCCCAGCGGATCTTCTCGCCCTGCGGGAGCGGCTACACCGGAAGCTACCGCAGCGAACGGAACCGGAGGACGTACCGCTGCACAGGGAAGAAGTCCACGACGCCATGTGACTGCAAGGAGATCCTCGCTCAGCCGATGGAAGAGGCCACATGGAACGAGATCGCGCGGCTGGTAGGGGACGGGGAACACCTGAGGGGCATCGCAGCGGAATGGCTGGGCGGCATCCCCGAGCGCGCGGAGTCCTACCGGGAGCGGATCGCGGAGCTTGACGAACAGATCGTGCGAAGCCGCGCCACCCGCAAACGCAAGCTGGTCGGGCTCGCCGCGGCCTTCGCCGCGACGGAGAGCGACGCCGACGGCGACCTCACAGAGGACATCCAGCACACCATTGAGGAGATGAAGACCGAGCTTCGCGAGAAGGAGAAGAAGCTCCTCGCCATGCGGGACGAGACAGAGGAGTGGCTGCTCGACGCCGAAGCACAAGAACGCCACACCCAGGAGGTGTTGGACCTCATCGCCACGGCGCTGCCCGGACTCGACAACCTGACGTTCGAGCGCAAGCGAGAACTCCTGGCCCTGCTCGACGTACGCATCGACGTCTCGAGCGGGCACGTCGGTCAGATCAGGCCTGGTGGCTGCCCGTTCGAGAACTGGTTCACCGAGCAGGGCAAGTTGGTCCCACCTCCATTGACCGACGAACAGTGGAGCCGAGCGGCACTGGAAATCCCTGCCCCCAAAGCGCAGACGCGGCGCACCACTCAACCGCGCACCGCCTTCGAGGCATCCCTGATGAAGGTCCGCGACGGCATGCAATGGAAGGATCTGCCCGCATCGTTCGGTCGCCCCCACAGCGTGTATCAGAGAGCCCTGGACTACTTCGAACAGGGCGTGTGGCAGAAGGCTGTGCTCGCGCTCGGGGACTATGACGGCACCCCGGTCCCACCGCTCTACCATCTGCCCGACTTCAAGATCACAGGCTCGTTCGACGCCAGGCTCATGTGCCACGACACGAACACACAGGGGTGTACCTGCGACCAAATTTCAAGCTGTTCACGGCGTACCCCGGGGTCTTCTTCAGCGACGACGGGCAGATCCTGCGGGCGATGCAGCGGGCCGCGTCCAACGGCGGCATGATCATGATGCACGCCGAGAACGGTCTTGCCATCGATGTCCTCGTCGAACAGGCCCTGCAGCGCGGGGAGACGGACCCGCGCTACCACGGCGAAGTCCGCAAGGCGCTGCTCGAAGCCGAGGCGACGCATCGGGT
>NZ_JAEIMH010000052.1:0-26146 GCF_016464295.1 Streptomyces sp. N35
CCAGCCGCGGCGCGGGGGCGGGATCGGCATTGCCGGCGCCGACACCGACGGCGTTCTCGCCGAGCGCGGCGCCCGCCTCGGCGGCGGCCTTCTCCTCACGCCCGGTGATCACGACCTTCGCACCGTCCGCGACAAGCGCGGCGGCGCTCGCGTATCCGAGGCCGCGGGTGGCTCCGGTGACGACGTACACACGGTCCTTCAGTCCAAGATCCATGGACCCATCCTGCCGCGTACGTTCCGTCAGGGGGAGACGGGGGTCACGCCGGAACCGGTTCGGCCTGCTCCTCGGCGGCCGAGCGCTCGCGCCGTTCGCGTACTTCCCGCCGTACGAGGAAGACCCAGCCGACCGGGACGGCCGCTGTGAACAGCCACCACTGGATGGCGTACGCGAAGTGGTTGCCGATCGAGTCGTGGTCCGGCTCGGGGAGCTGCTCGGGGGAGTCGGTCGCCGGATGGGTCAGTTCGATGTAGCCGCCGAGCACCTTCTTGTTCAGGAGCTGGGCCTGCTGCTCGCTGCTGATCAGCATCACCTGGCGGTCCGGCAGGCCCTTGAGGTCCTTGATGCCGCTCGCGTCCGTGGTCTGCGAGGCCATCAGCCGGCCTGTCACCGTGAGCTCGCCCGACGGCGGCGGCGGGACCTTCGGAAACGCCTTCTGGTCACTTGCCGTCGGGACCCAGCCCCGGTTGACCAGGACGACCTTGCCGTCCTGGAGTACGAACGGGGTCAGGACGTGGAAGCCGACCCGGTCGTCGGAGTTGGTGCGGCGGCGGACGACGACCTCGTGCCCGGTGTCGAAGCGGCCGGTCGCGGTGACCCGGCGCCAGTAGTCGGCGCGCGGCAGGGTCTGGTCCGGCGCGGTGAGCTCTTCGACGGGGACGGGCTTCGCGTCGAGGCTCTTCGCGATCAAGGCGTTCTGTGCCACGCGGGCCTGATGCCGGTGCAGCTGCCAGAAGCCCAACTCGATCATCACGGGGATGAGCACGAGGGCGAGCAGGGTGACGAACACCCACTGCCGGGTCAACAGGAAGCGGTACACGCCGACGACGGTACCCCGGCATATGAAGGCCCCCTGCGGGAGGGGTCCCGTAGGGGGCGCAATCGGTCGGTAAGCGGTCAGGACGCGAGGCGGTCACACCCGGTCGACGATGCCCACCTGCCCCTCCGCGCGCGAACAGTGCGCACCGCAGTACCAGTGCCCCTCGACCTCGACGCCCTGGCCGATGATCCGGCACCGGCAGTGCTCGCAGATGGGCGCCATACGGTGGATGGCGCACGAGAAGCAGTCGAAGACGTGGACCGCGCCCTGGGCGTGGACCTCGAAGCTCATGGAGTAGTCGTTTCCGCAGACCTCACAACGTGCCATGCGCCACAGAGTGGGACGCGCATGCCGCCTCGCCGCCGAGGCATGCGGCGTGCGGGCTGATAATCACCCGGACAGCTGCCCGGGCTTCAAGGGGTCGCCGCCGCGGGCTCCACATCCCGCAGCAGCTGGCCGAACGCCGCCTCGTCCACGATCGGGGTGCCGAAGCTCTTCGCCTTGACGACCTTGGACGTACCGGAATCCGGATCATTCGTGACCAGCAGACTCGTCAGCCGCGACAGGCTGGTCGCCACATGCAGCCCCGCCTCGACCGCCCGGTCCTCGAGCAGCTCGCGCTCGGTCGAGGTGTCGCCCGAGAACGCCACCCGCATCCCCTGCCGCAGCGGCCGTCCCTCCTCGTACCGCCCCGGATTCGGATACGGGCTCGGCGGGAGCTTGCGGGACTGGCGCCAGTTGCCCTGAGGCCGGTACTGATGGCCGATGCCCGACGGGGCCGGCGCGGGCGCCGCGTTCCACTCCGTCAGCGGCCGGCACTCGTGCAGCGGCAGCCGCACCGCGTCCCTTGCCGCGGCCCGCAGGCTCGGCCGGAAGGCCTCGGCGAGCACCCGGGCGTCGTCGAGCGCGTGGTGCGCGCGCTGCTGTACGACACCGAAGTGCGCGGCCAGCGACTCCAGTTTGTGGTTGGGCAGCGGGAGCGCCAGTTCCTTCGACAGGGCGATGGTGCACAGCCGCTGCCGTACGGGAGGAGTGAGCGTGGCCCGCGCGTACTCGCGGGCGATCATCTGCCAGTCGAAGACCGCGTTGTGCGCGACGAGCACCCGGCCCTCGAGCCGCGCCGAGAACTCCTCGGCGATCTCCGGGAAGAGGGGAGCGCCTTCGAGGACATCGCTCGTCAGACCGTGGATCCACACAGGACCGGGGTCACGCTCGGGGTTGACCAGCGTGTACCAGTGGTCCTCGACCTCGCCGCGTGCGTCGAGCCGGTAGACGGCGGCGGAGATGATCCGGTCGTCGCGGGCGAGTCCGGTGGTCTCGACGTCGACGACCGCATACCCCGACGGGTAGGCGGCCGGCCACCGCGTAGCGGGCGGGCGGGCTTCGGGCATGGTTCACGGGGATAAGGGCCGCGGCTGGCACTCCTGTCCGCCGGGGCTCAGCGCGGCGCCGGCCCCAACAAGCCGTCCACCATGGCGCGTACGGAGAGCAGGAAGAGCCGCTCCGGATCCGGCGGCCCGGTAAGGCCTTTGGCGAGCGCGGGATCGTGCTCGGCGGTGGCTTCGTCCCACAGGCCCTCGTCACCGGGGTACTGAACGGGCGCGCGTTCGCGATTGCGTTCCACGAGGACGAAGCCGACCACCTGGAAGAGCAGCGACCGTACGACATCGGCGGCCCGGGTCCCGCGCAGCCCGGCCGCATGGACCTCGTGCACCAGGGCCTGGGTCGCGGGCTGGAACATCCGCTCCGTGAGGCCCCGTTCATGGACCATCGCCACCAGATGCGGATGCCCGCGCAGCTGGGCGCGCAGGGCGCGGGTGACCGAGACGATGCGCGATGCCGGGGTGCGGCCCTGGGCGCGGATCTCGCCGAGGTCGGCGACCGTGCGCTCGACGAGGGCTTCGAGCAGCGATTCGCGGTTGCCGACGTGCCAGTAGATCGAGGTGACCGCCGTACCGAGTTCGGCGGCGAGCCTACGCATGGTCAGGGCGCGCGGACCGTCCTTCTTGACCATCGCCGCGGCGGCGTCGAGGACGGCGTCCCGCGTGAGTGCGCGCTTCGGCGAGCTGGGCTGGCTAGTCATCGGCTCCCCAATTTCCGTTTCCCGCACGGCTCTTTACCCTTCATCGCGGTCGGTGTAACAGTGTTACAGACTCGCTGGAAAACCCCCATCGAAGGGCGGTACGCCATGGCACGAGTACGGTACGGCGCGCGCACGGAGGCCGAGATCCAGGCTTCGCGCGAGAAGAGTTCCAAGCTCCCCGACATCTGGTCGACCGGTGTGGTGGCCGTGTGGGAGAGCGATCCCGACGCGGTGGCCGCGGTCCTTCCGCCGCCGCTCAAGCCCGCGGAGAAGCCCCTGGTGCGGGCGAACATCAGCAAGGTCGACCTGCCCGGCTATCCGCTGGGCGCAGGATCGGTCGCGGTGGCCGCCGAGCACAACGGAGTCGTGGGCTGGTATCCGCTCGTCATGCCGATGACCCATGAGCGGGCGCTGATCGGCGGCCGTGAGGTCTTCGGCGAGCCGAAGAAGCTCGGCGAGGTGACGGTGGACCGCGACGGCCTCGTCGTGAGCGCCAAGCTGGCGCGGCACGGCATCGCGTTCGTGGAGGTGCGGGGCGCGGTCAGCGGTGACCTGCCGATCCCCGAGCCGACGACGAAGACCGACTTCTACTTCAAGTTCCTTCCCGCCGTGGACGGTTCGGGCTTCGACGCCGATCCGGTGCTCGTGCACTGCACCCGTAACGAGAAGGTGCGCAAGCTGGAGCGGATCACCGGGGACGTGGTCCTGCGGGAGTCGATGTTCGATCCGATCGCGGATCTCCCCGTCCGCACGATCGTGGAGATCACCATCGGCGAGAAGACCACCGACCAGAAGGGCAAGGTCGTCGAACGGGTCAGTGCCCAGGCCCTGCTGCCGTACATCCATCAGCGCTATGACGACCCGCAGCAGATCCTCGACGGGCCTCCCGAGGGCAGCGACAAGGCGCCCAAGGCCGGGAAGGTCGACGCCTGATGAAGCTGGAAGCAGGACAGGTCGCCGTCGTCACCGGGGCCGCGAGCGGGATCGGCCTGGCGATGGCGCGGCGCTTCGCGGCCGCCGGGCTCAAGGTGGTCCTCGCGGACGTGGAGGAGGGCGCCCTGGAGAAGGCCGCCGCCTCCTTGCGCGAGGAGGGGGCCGAAGTGCTCGCCCGCGTGGTGGACGTCTCGGAGCGCGATTCCGTGATCGCGCTCGCCGACGCCGCGTACGACACGTTCGGTGCGGTGCATGTGCTCTGCAACAACGCCGGTGTCGGCTCGGGCGCCGAGGGCCGGATGTGGCAGCACGAACCCAACGACTGGAAGTGGGCGTTCTCGGTGAACGTCTGGGGGGTCTTCCACGGCATCCAGGCCTTCGTGCCGCGCATGATCGAGGGCGGTCGGCCGGGCCACGTCGTCAACACCTCGTCCGGTGACGGCGGTATCGCCCCGCTGCCCACGGCCTCGGTGTACGCGGTGACCAAGGCGGCGGTCGTGACGATGACCGAGTCGCTGTACGCGCATCTCAAGGCCGAGGGTGCCCAGGTGGGCGCCTCCGTGCTCTTCCCGGGACCGCACATGCTGCGCACCGGGCTGTGGGAGTCGCACCGCAACCGGCCCGAGCGCTTCGCCAAGGAGCGGCCGCGCAAGACGCCGTACCGCAGCCTCGACCAGTGGGAGTCGGCGATGAAGGAGGCCGGCCAGGAGGTGCAGTTCACGCCGGTCGAGGAGGTCGCCGACTTCGTGGCCGAGTGCATCGAGGCCGGGAGCTTCTGGATGATGCCGGCCAGCGAGCACAGCGACCGGCAGATCAAGGCGCGGTCGCAGTCGATGCTCGACCGTGCGAACCCCGCGTATCTCGAAAGCTTCATCCTGGACTGAGAGGTGCTCGTCATGACCGATGCGCAGGATCCGTATCTGATCATCTCCTCGGACTGCCATGCCGGCCTTCCGACCGAGGAGTACCGGCCGTATCTGGACTCCCGTTTCCACCGGGAGTTCGACGAATTCCTCGCGGGCCGCGACCGGCGCCGCGAGGAGGCGACCCGCCTCGGCATCCGCAACGAGGCCTTCGCCGACAAGTGGTTCAGCGACAACGAGGAGGGTCTGAGGGGCGGTTGGGATGTCGCCCAGCGCCTGAAGGAGCTGGACGGTGACGGGGTGGCCGCCGAGGTGGTCTTCCCGGACGCCGACGCCGTCGACAGCCAGACCGCCGCGCCTTTCGGCGTGGGTCTCGGGCTCTCCGGCGACCAGGACCCCGAGCTGGGGATGGCCGGGGCGCAGGCGCACAACCGGTGGCTCGCCGAGTTCGTGTCGCAGAATCCCGAACGGCACTGCGGCGTCGCGCTGTTGCCCATCACCGCCGAGCCCGACAAGGTCGTCGCCGAGATCCACCGGGCCAAGGAGTCCGGGCTCGGTGCGCTGATGATCCCCTCGATGTGGGTGGACCACCCGCCGTACCACGACGCCCGTTACGAGCCGATCTGGGCGGCGGCGGCCGAAACCGGGATGCCCCTGGTCACGCACTCGGGCGCGGCGCCGCGCCACGAGTACGGCGACCACCTCGGCATCTACGTCAGCGAGGTGACGTGGTGGCCCGCCCGCCCGCTGCACTTCCTGATCTGGTCCGGAGTGTTCGAGCGGCACCCGGGGCTCAAGTTCGGTGTGGCGGAGTCGGGTTGCTGGTGGCTGCCCAACCTCCTGTGGTTCATGGACCGGCTCTACCTCGGCGCGCACGGCGGCAAGAAGCTGTCGCCGTTCTCCGCGCTGAAGCGGCCGCCGAGCGAGTATCTGGACCGCCAGGTGTTCATCTGCGCGACCAACACCAAGCGGCGTGAGCTCGCCCAGCGGTACGAGATCGGTGTGGACAACATCCTGTGGGGCTCCGACTTCCCGCACCCGGAAGGGACCTGGCCCAACACCCGCAACTGGCTCAAGAACACCTTCCACGACATCCCGGTGTCCGAGACCCGGCGGATGCTCGGCCTCGCGGCCGCCGACGTCTTCGGCTTCGACACCGCCAAGCTCGCGCCGATCGCCCGGCGCATCGGCCCCACGCCCGCCGACCTCGGCCAGAGCGAGGACCAGACCGCCGTCGAGGCCTCCTGGGCCCGCTCGCGCGACGTGGGCCGGCACTGGATCACCGGCAACGACTTTCCCGTCCTGGGGGTGAACCCGTGAACCAGAGCCGCGGCGTGCCGAGCGCGCCCACCGACCGCTACACGGTCATCTCCGCCGACTGCCACGCCGGCGCCGATCTCCTGGACTACAAGCCCTACTTGGCGTCCGGGCACCATGAGGCGTTCGACGCCTGGGCGGCGACCTACGTCAATCCGTACGAGGATCTGCTTGCCGACACCGCGGACAAGAACTGGAACTCCGACCGCCGGGTCGCCGAGCTGGAGGAGGACGGGATCGTCGCGGAGGTGGTCTTCCCGAACACCATCCCGCCGTTCTTCCCCTCCGCCGCGCTGATGGCGCCCGCGCCCACACCCGAGGAGTTCGAGCAGCGCTGGGCGGGCCTGCGCGCCCACAACCGCTGGCTCGCGGACTTCTGCGCCGCGGCGCCCGGCCGGCGCGCGGGCGTCTTCCAGATCCTGCTCAACGACGTGGACGAGGCGGTCAAGGAGATCCGCTGGGCCCACGGAGCGGGACTCACCGGCGGGCTTCTCCTGCCCGGCACGCCGCCGGGTTCGGGCCTGCCCGAGCTGTACTCGCAGGTGTACGACCCCATCTGGACCGCCTGCGCCGAGCTGGGCATCCCGGTCAACCACCACGCCGGCTCGGCCTCCCCGCCGCTAGGTGACGAACCCGCGGCGCGCGCGGTGTTCATGGTGGAGACCACCTGGTTCTCGCACCGCGCCCTGTGGCACCTCATCTTCGGGGGAGCCTTCCGGCGCCATCCGGACCTGAAGCTGGTCCTGACGGAACAGGGCTCCGGCTGGATCCCCGGCGTCCTGGACATGCTGGACTACTACCACGCACGCCTGGTCAAGGCCGCCACCAAGGCGGCGGGACCGAAGGCGAACACGGCGGAGTCCAAGTTCGGCCAGGGCCTCGCGGCCTCCATGGGCAAGGGCCCCTCCGAGGTGTGGCGCGAGAACTGCTTCGTCGGCGCGAGCTTCATGCGCCCGCACGAGGTACCGCTGCGCGACCGGATCGGCCTCGACAAGATCATGTGGGGCAGCGACTACCCGCATGACGAAGGCACGTATCCGTATACGAGGGAGGGCCTGCGGATCGCCTACGCCGGCCTCGATCCCGCGGAGGTCGCCGCGATGTGCGGCGGCAACGCGGCCCGTGTCTACGGCTTCGACCTCGACCTCCTCGACCCGATCGCGGCGAAGGTCGGGCCGACGGTCGAGGAGATCGCCGAGCCCCTGAAGGAACCGCCGGCGGACGCGACTTCGCCGGTGTTCGCCCCGGGGGGCAAGGTCCGCGTGTGGTGACCGGGTCGTGCCGCCACGGGAGACGAACAGGAGCTCCTGGAACCCCGGGACGCTGAACTCCCCACGTGAGGTGGCGTGCGGGATCGGTCATGTCGGGATATGAGACCCTCCCGGCATGACCGTTCCCGACGCGCCCGAAGTGCCCCACGAGCCGCATGACCAGGGCATGTCCACCCGTCTGAACTGGCTGCGCGCCGCGGTGCTCGGCGCCAACGACGGCATCGTCTCCACCGCCGGACTCGTCGTCGGCGTCGCGGGCGCCACCTCCGACCGCTCGACGCTGCTCACCGCCGGCCTCGCGGGACTGCTCGCGGGCTCCATGTCCATGGCGGCCGGCGAGTACGTCTCCGTATCGACGCAGCGTGCCTCGGAGAAGGCGGCGCTCGCGATGGAGAAACGCGAACTGCGCGAACAGCCGGCAGCCGAACTCGACGAGCTGACGCAGCTGTTGGAGGACCGCGGGCTCAGCGCCGCTGTGGCGCGCGAGGCGGCGGAGCAGCTCACGGAGAAGGATGCGCTGCGGGCGCATGCCCGCGTGGAGCTGGGCATCGATCCCGACGAGCTCATGAACCCGTGGCATGCGGCGTGGGCCTCGTTTCTCGCCTTCACGGTCGGCGCGCTGCTGCCCCTGCTCGCGATCGTGCTGCCGCCCGAGTCCGTACGGCTGTACGTGACGGTCGGCGCCGTGCTCGCGGCGCTCTGGCTCACGGGGTGGGGGAGCGCGCGGCTGGGGGCGGCGCCCACGAGGCCCGCTGTGGTGCGGAATCTGGTGGGGGGTGCGCTGGCCATGGCGGTGACGTACGGGGCGGGGTCGTTGCTCGGGGCGGTGGGGGTGTGAGGCGGTGTGAGGCGGTGACCGGTCAGACGAGGTAGGCGTGCATCGTCCTGCTCCGTACCAGCCGGTCCTCGGGGATCTCCTGGTTGCCGCGCACGGGGGTGTTGTCCTCGACGGTGATCTTGAGCTGATCGAGATCGGCCAGGGGCGAGAGATCGAGCGGATCGCCGTCGAAGGCCGCGCAGCCGGCGAACCGCAGGCGCCGCAACTGCGGCAGGCCCCGCAGGGGTTCGAGTCCGCCTCTGATCTCGCAGCGGATGAGCCACAGGTCGGTCAGGTTCTGGTGGCGTACGACGTGGACGGTGTTGACGAGGGAGTCCAGGATCTGCAGCGTCTGCAAGTCGGGCGGGGCAAATCCGGAGGTGAACTCGGTGACCTGGCCGCTTCCGGCCAGCGACAGCCAGGTGAGCCGGGGCCAGCGGTCCAGACCGCGCAGGCCGATGTGGGGCGAGTTCGCGAACAGCCCGAGGGCGGTGAGCTGTTCGCCGGCCCTCAGGTCGCCCACTTGGCGAAGAGGTACGGGGTAGTCGAGGCCGAGCCGGGTCAGGTCGCGCATTTCGCTCAACGGATCCAAGGAGAGGGTGCTCGGCACCTCTGCGAGGTGCAGGTTGAGCAGCGCGCTGCCTGCCAGTGCGGACAGGTCGTGGACGGCGGAGCACTGATTGAGGCTCAGGCGGCGCAGCTGCGGCAGATCTCGTAGGAGGCCCAGATCGGACAGCGTGCTGTTCCTGTAGACCGTGAGCGATTCCAGCCGGTCCAGGTGCGCCAGCTGCGGCGGCAGACCTTGGTCGCCGTCCAGCGCCACCTGCCGCAGGTGCCGCAGCTGGGTCAGGGCGCTGTGCTGGGCGGGGGTGGTGACGTACAGGTAGCCATCGCTCGACGACATCCGGCTGAGGACGACGTCCACGTAGTCCTGGGTGTCGAAATGGCTCCAGCCCATTCCGATCTCCTGCTGTACGGCAAACCTGGTGTCGTCCTTGAACCGTTCGACCACGCTCAGCGCGGCGTCTCCGCCCACCCGTCTCGCCGTGTGCACGACAGCCGCCGCACTCTCCTCGTCCAGCTCCGGCGACGGCCCCGGCAACAGCTCCACCACCAGCTCGCGCGCCTTGTCGGCGAGCTGTCTGGCCTCCTCGACAGACCGCGGCGGCAACAGCTCCTCCGTCCGGTCCTCCACCTCCGCCCGCACCGCCGGATCCAGCTCCGGCGCATGCTCGAGGGACGCGGCCGCGAGCAGCACCAGCCGATGGCGGTGCCGCTTCACCTGCGAGGCGCGCTTCAGCAACCCCCGCAACAGGCGTGCCCGCTCCTCCACACGGGCGTGCCCGACCGCCATCCGTACGACGTCATCCCAGGTGTCGTCATGCGCATTGCGCACCAGCGCCCCGAAGTCCCGCGCTTCCACGGCCGCTTTCGCGCCCAGGTAGTCCTGGAACGTGCGATGCACGAACGCCACGCTGCCCGGCACCGGCTCCCGCAGCAGCCCGCTGCGGATCAGCAGATGCGCGCACACCCGGCGGGCATCCCCCTGCGCCCGCACCTGCGGCATGGCCTCCAGCCAGCCGTCGATCATCTCGACGACCTCCGAACGGGGCGCCTCCTGCTGCCCGTTGCGGATCATCCAGTACGCCAGGCGCTGCAGCAGCACCGTCTGCTCCTCGCGGTTGAGGAGCACACCCTCGACCGAGCTGATCTCCCGCTCGGCGTCCCGGCGGACGAGCAGCATCTCCAGGGCGGCGTCGTACAACTCCTTGCGCGCCCGCGGAAGTTGCATCCGCCGGTCCCGGTTCAGGGCGCAGAGCAGGGCGCACATCAGCGGATTGGTGGCCATCCGTCCGAGGTCCCGGCGCATGGTCAGGGCGGTGATCAGGCCGCTCTCGTACGTGTCCAGCTGCTCACGGTCGGCCGGGCAGGCCTCGCGGGCCGAGGTGTGCCAGTGCGCCACGAAGGAGCGCATGTCGTCGCGCTCCATCGGCAGCAGTTCATGCGGGGTGAAGTCGAGGTCCGCCAGCCAGCCCTCGGGGATCGCGGAGGGCCGGGCCGTCACCACGTAGCGGGCCAGCGGGAACGCCGCGACCAGGGAGCGCAGCCACTGCTCGGTGTGCTTGCGCAGCCGCAGCGGCACCTCGTCGACCCCGTCCACGAGCACCAACGCCCGCCCACTGGTGAGCAGTTCGGCCACCCAGCCGGCCGGAGCCGACCCGTGCAGCGGAACACCCGCCGCCTTCAGGAACTCCTCCGGCATCGGCAGCGTCCCGGACGCCGTGAACGACCGCAGCCGCAGCACGAACGGCACGCACCGGTTCCAGTCGGCGAGTTCGGGGGCGAAGGTGCGCCGCGCCGCGTTGAGCGCGAGCCACTGGACCAGCGTGGACTTGCCCGAACCCGCAGGCCCGCGCAGCAGGATGCGGCCGCTCGCCGCGAGGGCCTGCTCGGTGCGGATCTTCGACGCGGTGGCGCGCGGTGCGCCCAGACCCTCCTGCAGCGCGATCGAGGGGTCCTCACTGCTCACCGAGAGCGATATGTACGCGGTGTCCAGCGGCCACTGCTGACGTTCCGGGCCGCCCAGCGTCAGCCCGAACAGCTCCAGCCTGCCGTGCGTCTCGGCCACGAAGTCCGCGTACCGCTGCTCGAACGCGAGCGCCACGGCCTCGGGGCGCGGGCCCCGTAACTCCTCGACCAGATCCTTGGTCCGGCCGAGCTGCCGGGTCTGCTCCACCGCCGCCCGCGCGGCGAACGAGGGGTCCGCGCTGAGCTGCTCCACGGCGTGCACGCAGCACACGCGGAGCAGCTCCTCGAAGAGTGCCCGGGCCGGGTCGCTCAACGAGGCGTCCACGCGGGGCAGTTCGGCGCGCAGCAGCTCGGGGTCGAGGCGGGCGGCGAACACCCGGTCGAGGTCGACCGGCCCCGCGGCCGTGAAGGTGTCGCGTACGGCGTCGACGGCGGCCAGCCGTTCGTGCGCGGGCAGTGCGGGGTGAGCGGCGGAGAGGCGTCCGGCCAGGACGGTGGTGAGCCGCGCGGTGTCCGCGGTGCCGGGCCGCTGCCCGGGGAGCGGGCGCCGGCGCACCGGGGCGTCGGCGAGGCCTGCGCCCGGGGGCCGGCTGAGCAGCGACTTGGCAACGGCCGACACGACGGTTCCGGCCAGTCTGGCGAGAGCGACTTCCAGTCCCTGCAAGGGTGTTCCTCCCGCCGCGCACGAGGGTGGACCCCGCATCGTATGCGCGTTGGCGGACACCGCCAAGAATGCGGCCCCTACCCCCGGTAATACTTGTCGGTAACTACCTCTAGCCCAGCCCCGACCAGCGCCCTTACGGTGCACTCATGCCGAACCTGCCCGATGTCGTGCTGTGGTCCATACCTGCCTTCGTGCTGCTCACGATCGTCGAGATCGTCAGCACCCGGCTGCATCCTGACGAGGACGCCGCCGGCTACGAGACCAAGGACGCCGCCACCAGCATCACCATGGGCCTCGGCAGCCTGGGCTTCGACTTCCTCTGGAAGATCCCGGTCGTCGCGATCTACACCGCGGTGTACGAGCTCACGCCCGCCCGCGTGCCCGTGCTGTGGTGGACGGTCCCGCTGATGCTGCTCGCGCAGGACTTCTTCTACTACTGGTCCCACCGCGGCCACCACGTCATCCGCATCCTGTGGGCCTGCCACGTGGTCCACCACTCCAGCCGCAAGTTCAACCTCTCCACGGCGCTGCGCCAGCCCTGGACCTCCGTCACGTCCTGGCCGTTCTATCTGCCGCTGATCGCCTGCGGCGTGCACCCGGCCGCGCTCGCCTTCTGCTCCTCGGCGAACCTCGTCTACCAGTTCTGGATCCACACCGAGCGCATCGACCGGATGCCGCGATGGTACGAGTTCGTCTTCAACACCCCGTCCCACCACCGCGTCCACCACGCCTCCCAAGGGGGCTATCTGGACCGGAACTTCGGCGGGATCCTGATCGTCTGGGACCGGATGTTCGGCTCGTTCGTGCCCGAGACCGAGCGCTGCGTCTTCGGCCTGACCAAGAACATCGAGACGTACAACCCGCTGAAGGTCGCCACCCATGAGTACGTGTCCATCGCCAAGGACCTGAAGGCGGCGCGGAGCTGGCGCGAGCGGGGCGGCCGGCTGTTCCGCGGGCCCGGCTGGTCCCCGGAGGCCGACGGCAGGTCCGCCGCTGCCGAGCCCGCGGAGCCCGTCGCCACCGAGCCCGCCGCGGAGCGTGTGGCGTGAGGCGGTTCTTCCTGGGGGCCTTCGCCGCCGCCGTGGCCGGGGACCTCGTGTCCCTGCTCGTCGGCTGGGACCTCGGGCACACGCTCTGCAAGCCTCTGCTGCTGCCCCTGCTCGCCGCCTATGCGGTGGTGCGCGGGGCTCCGAGGCTCCTGATCGCCGCCCTGTTCTCCGGCTGGTGCGGCGATGTGCTCCTGATGTTCGACGCCGACGCGGCCTTCCTCGCGGGTATGGGCGGATTCGCCGTCGGGCACGTCTGCTATCTCGTGCTCTTCGCCCGGTACGGAACGCCCCGCGCCCGGACCGGCCCGCTCACGGGGGCGTACGGTCTCGTCCTCGTCCTGACCCTCGCGCTGATGTGGGGCGATCTCCCCGGTGACCTGCGGGTGCCCGTCGCCGCGTACAGCCTGCTGCTCACCGCGATGGCGCTCCGGGCGGCGCGGCTCGGTCCCGTCGCCGGAATCGGCGGCGCCCTGTTCCTGCTCTCGGACACCCTCATCGCCACCGGGCTGGCCGACTGGCCGCAGCTGCCGCGCCCCGACTTCTGGATCATGCTCACCTACGCGGCGGCCCAGGCGCTCCTCGTCAGGGGCGTGCTGACCGGCCTCGACGCGCAGAAGGCCCAGGCCGCGGCGTACCGTGAGAGCCGCGCCACCGTCTGAATCCGCTGGACGGGCGCGCCCGCACCACCCCGTAGAGCCGAAGGAACACCGTCATGCGCGCCACCACCATCCATGCCCCGTACGACATGCGCGTGGAGGAGGTGCCGGACCCGGAGATCCAGCAGCCCACCGATGCCGTGCTCCGTGTGCTGCGGGCCTGTATCTGCGGCAGCGACCTGTGGGCGTACCGCGGTGAGGCCGCGCGGCAGAAGGGGCAGCGGATCGGGCACGAGTTCCTCGGCATCATCGAGGAGACCGGCTCCGACGTGCGCGGCTTCCGGGCGGGCGACCTCGTCGTGGCGCCGTTCATGTGGTCCGACGGCGTCTGCGACTACTGCGCCGAAGGGCTCACCACGTCCTGCGAGCACGGCGGCTTCTGGGGTGCGGTCGGGCACGACGGCGGCCAGGGCGAGGCCGTGCGGGTGCCGCACGCCGACGGCACGCTGGTGAAGCTGCCCGCCGGGGCAGCCTCCGACGACCACCTCCTGACCGCGCTGCTCACACTCTCGGACGTCATGGGCACAGGGCACCACGCGGTGCTCGGTGCCGGCGTACGCGAGGGCTCCACCGTCGCCGTCGTCGGTGACGGCGCCGTCGGTCTGTGCGCGGTGCTCGCCGCCAAGCGGCTGGGCGCCGAGCGGATCATCGCGCTCGGGCGCCACCAGGTCCGTACCGACATCGCCCTGCGGTTCGGCGCCACCGACGTGGTCGCCGAGCGCGGCGACGAGGCCGTCGAGGCGGTACGCGCGCTCACCAAGGGCCAGGGTGCGCACTGCGTCGTGGAGGCGGTCGGCACCGAGCAGTCGATGAGCACGGCCGTGAACATCACCCGCGACGGCGGCGCGATCGGCTTCGTCGGCGTCCCGCACGGCAGCGGCACCGGACTCGACCTCGGCGTCATGTTCGACCGCAACATCGCTCTGCGCGGCGGTGTCGCGCCCGTGCGCACCTACATCCCGGAGCTGCTCCCGGACGTCCTCGACGGCACGATCGACCCCTCCCCGGTCTTCGACCTCACGGTCGGCCTGGAGGAAGTGCCGGACGGCTACAAGGCGATGGACGCGCGCACGGCGCTCAAGGTGATGGTCAAGCCGTAAGCCGGGGACGGACTGTCAGCCCCACAAGGGCCTGTCCCACCAGATGGGTGCCGGCACCGCGGTCAGGAGCGCCGAGGTGGCGACCACCAGGCCGAGGGCCACCACCTCGGCGCGGGCCGGCACCATCGCGGACCACGGGTCACCGCCGCGCTTCAGGCGGGCCCTGGCAAGCACCGCGAGCACCGCGATCACGACGACGAGCAGCAGCTTGGCGAAGAGCACCCGCCCGTACGCGGTGGTGAACACCGAGTCGAGCGGCAGCTTGCGCAATGTCGAGCAGATCCCCGAGGCGGTGATCGCGGCGAACAGCACCGCCGCGACCCGCGCGTAGAGCCCGAGCAGCGCGGCCGCCGGCCGTGGCCAGGGCCGCCAGAGCCGCATCGTGCGCAGCACCCACAGCAGGCCGCCGGCCCAGAGCGTGGCCGAGGTGAGGTGGACGAAGGTCAGCGCGCTGCCGACCAGTGGGTCCTCCTCGGGGCCGATGGACGGGTGGGCGCGCAGGGCCTCCGCCGCGGCCACCACCGCGAGCGGCAGGACCGCGCTGCCCGGGCGGCGGGACTGGGCGCAGAACCCGGCCGCGATGAACGCGTTGACCTCCAGGAGCGCGAGCCGTCCGTCCGTCGTCTGCCACAGCCGGCCGGGCCGCAGCTCCGCCAGGGTGTCGGGCGGGATGTTGCCGTTGGCCACGATCAGGGCGAGCCCCACCGCGGCCAGTGCGCCGAGGAAGGCCGCGGTTCCCGACCAGTTCGCGGGGCGCGGCTCGGGCGCGTCCTGCACCCTGCGGGTCAGCCACCCGTCCGCCGCGTGTCCGGCGAGCACGCACAGGGCGCCGAACATGACCGTACGCAGGAGGGTGACCAGATCGATCCCGGGCGCCGCCGCCTCACCCGACTCGTGCAGGGCGAGGTCGGGGCCGAGCAGCGGCACCAGGGCGGCGAGCAGGACGAGCACCACAACGGCCCCGCCGCGCCGCAGCGCGGATCTTCGCTCGGCGGCCGACGGGGCGTCAGGTCCCACGCTGCCGTCGGCGTCTTCGCCCACGGTGGCCGCAACGGAGGGGCGGGATACGGTCATTGATCGATTTTGACGGAAACAGTCTGATTATTGCAACGGTTCACCGCTGAACTGGTGGTCGTCACCGTTATCCGTTATCCGTCGGACACTCACGCCGCGCAGCACGCGTCAGCCGCCCAGCACCACCGGCAACGCCTCCAGGTCGTTCTGCGTCAGCACCGGCGCATTGCGCAGCTCCTCGGAGGGCACCGCGAGCCGCAGACCGGGAAAGCGGGCGAACAGCGCGGGCAGCGCGATCGCCGCCTCCAGGCGCGAGAGCGCCGCACCCGGGCAGATGTGCGGACCGTGCCCGAAGGCGATGTGGCGCCCGGCGTCCGCCCGGGTGATGTCGAAGGAATCGGCGTCCTGACCGTGGAAGTCCGTGTCGCGGCCGATGGCCCGGTACGACATCACGACGCCCTCGCCCTTCCCGATCACGAACCCGTCCTCCCCTAAATTCTCCGCGACCACGATGTCCTCGGTCGCGAACCGCATGAGCAGATGGGGCACCGGTGGATCCCAGCGCAGCGCCTCCTCGATCACCGCCTCCCAGGCGACGCTGCCGTCGAGCACCATGGCCAGCTGATCGGGGTGGGTGAGCAGGCCGCGTACGGCGCTGAGGATGAGCGCGATCGTGGTCTCGTGCCCGGCCGCGATCATCGACTGGAGATTGCCGGCCACCTCCTCCTGGCTCATCGGCGCACCGCCCTCGTCCGCCAGGATCAGCGCGCTGGTGAGGTCGTCGCCGGGCGCGGCCTTCTTCTCGCGGACCATGCCGAGGAAGATCCCGTAGATCTCCGCCATCACCGCGAGCCGCTCGTCCTGCGGGGTGAGCGTGGAGAAAAAGGCCTTCCAGAGCTCCATCTGCCGCGGTATCCCGGACTCCGCCACCCCCATCAGGGAGCAGACCACGGCCATCGGCAGCGGTCCGGCGAACGCGGGCTTGAGGTCCACGGCCGCACCCGGCGCCTCCTTCGCCTGTGCGGCCAGCTCGTCGAGCAGCTGCGCGGTGTACCGCTCGACCACCGGCCGCAGCTCCTCGACCCGCCGGGCCGTCAGCGCCTGCGCGATCTTCGTCCGCAGCCGCCGGTGCTCGGCACCGTCCGTGGTGAACATCGACGGCGGTACGTCGACCATGCCGATCAGCGGCCAGGCGTGCGTGACCTCGCCGGAGGCGAACAGCCCCCACCGGTTGATGTCCTTGACCAGCCGGGAGTCCGTGAGCAGCCGCCGCGCCACGGGCTGCGAGGTGACCGTCCAGGCGGGCACACCGAGCAGATCGATCCGGACGATGGGCCCGGCCGCACGCAGCCGGGCGGTCTCGCCGTCGAGATCCTGGACCAGCGGGTCGATGGCGAGCGCGGGCGGGGACGGATTCAAGGTGACCTCCACGAGCGTGCGGCGGGATGCAGGACACCGGTGATGGTGTCGGTCAACTCCCGTACGGGGGAAGGGGCTTCACCCGCTCATACGGGAGACGAGGCTTCACCCGCTCATCCGGGAGACGAGGCTTCACCCGCCCCATCGCGCCGGATCGGCGCCCCAGCGCCCCGGCCCCGCCGGCCAGTCGGCAGGGCCGCCCGCGAACGTCACCGGCGACTTGGCGTACCGCAGCCGGCCCAGCGGACCGTCCGTCCCGGCCAGATGGCGCTCGCTCTCGTACGTCCCCTCGGGGGCCGCAACCGACGGCAGTCCGCACAGCCAGTGCGCCGTCTGCGCGAGCGCGCACTCCATGTGCCAGGTGCCGCCCGCCGTCCGACGCTCCGTCAGCGCCCGCAGCACGCCCGCCGCGAGCAGATACCCGGTGCCGTGGTCGAGCGCCTGCGCCGGCAGCACGCCCGGCCGCTCGTCCGTGCCCTCGACGGCCGCGATCCCGGTGGCCACCTGCACCAGCGAGTCGAATCCGCGCCGGCCGGCCCACGGCCCGTAACCGCCCCACGCCGAAAGCCGCGCCACGACCAGACCGGGCCGGCGCTCGGCCAGCGCGGCGGGGGAGAGGCCGAAGCGGTCGAGCGATCCGGGGCGGTATCCGGTGACCACCACATCGGCCTCGGCGAGCAGCTCCTCGAAGGTACGACGGTCCGCGGCCCGGTCCAGGGCGAGCAGCGCGGACCGCTTGCCGAAGCCGGTGTCCGCGTGCTGATCGGGCAGTTCGGGCCGCTCAGGGGTATCGATCCGCAGCACGTCCGCGCCGAGCAGCGCCAGCGTGCGGGTGGCGACGGGGCCTGCGAGGACCCGGCTGAGGTCCAGGACCCGGGGCCGGGCGCCCCGTTCGCGTACGGCCGGCGCATCGGCGATCCGCGCCAGGCTCAGGAGCGGCCGGCGCGCCACTTCCGCCCCCTGCTCATGGGCCGCCCACTCCTTAGGCGAGCGCAGCGCCACCGCGAGCCCGCCCGCCGCGTACACCGTGTCCTCGACGTCCACGGCCGTGCGCCCCGCGATCTCGGCTGCCAAGCGGTCCGCGTCCGTGCCGAGCGCGGACAGCAACGCCGCGCGGTGCCACGGGTAGTTGGCGTGCGTGCGCACCCAGCCGTCGGCCGTGCGCCACATCCGCGACAGCGGCGCGAAGTTCTCCGGCGCCCGCCCGTCGACCCGCAGATGGCGCTCGCTGACGAACGCCGTGGCGACGGCCCCGTCGTCGACCGTCACCGCCCCCGGCGTACGGCCGTCGCCCGCGAACTCCGCGGCGGCCAAGGCGCACACCGCGACACAGGTGCGCGCGGCGGTCAGCACGGGAAGCCGCGCGGGCAGCACGTCACCGGCGCGGCGGTGGGCGATCCACGACAGCAGGTCGGGGTCGCCGCCCAGGGCTTGCCAGACAGGAACGACAGGATCCGACATGGTCAAACCGGGCCTCCATCAAGAGCAAAGCCCCCGAAGCGGGGGCCTGGGCGAACGGCACTGCGGGCCGCCCCGACGGGGCGGCCCGCAGCACACAGCATTACGTGCGGATCACTTCACGGCGTCCAGCGCGTCCACGATCCCGGTTCCGTAGAAGCCGTTCGAGCGCTTGCCGCCCTCGCACACCGCGTCCACGACGCCGTCACCGTCCGGGTCGTACGGCTCGGCGGGGCAGCCCGGGTTGTCGGCCTGCGCCTTGAGCATCGCCTGCAGCGCCGACGGACCCGCCCACGGGTACTTGCTCTTCAGGAGCGCCGCGACGCCCGACGCCATCGGCGAGGCCATGGACGTGCCCTGCTTGAAGCCCCAGCCGCCGCCCGGCAGCGTCGAGAGGATCCGGCCGTTCTTCGACGGGGTGTCCGCCGGGACCCGGCTGTCGCCGCCCGGTGCCGCCACGTCGACGACGCCGTTGCCGTACGTCGAGTAGAAGGACTTGGCGGCCTTCGGACCCGTGGCCGACACGGTCACGACCCCCGGCAGCTGGGTCGGGATGTCGAAGCACTCGTGCGGGTCGATGGTGCGCTCGACCGGGGTCGAGTCGTCGGGGCTCGAGTCGTCCACGATCGCGTCGGCGTCGAGGTCGTGGTTGGAGTTGCCCGCGGCCGCCACGTTCAGGGTGCCCTTGCCCTTGGCGTACAGCTGGGCCCGGTTGACCGCGTCGACGATGGCCCGCTGGTCCGGGTCGTTCAGGCAGTTGTACAGCCACGGGTCCACGTAGTAGCTGTTGTTGGTGATCTCGATGCCCTTGTCCGCGGCGAACACGAAGGCACAGACCACGCTCTCCGGGAAGAAGAGCTGGGTGTCCGGCTCGGACACCTTGATCGCCGCGACCTTCACACCGGGTGCCACACCGGCGACACCGACACCGTTGCGCGCCGAGGCGATCTCACCCGCCACATGCGTGCCGTGGTCGTGCGACGGCTGGTAGGGACGCCAGGCTCCGGCCGTCGTGTCGGGCTTGCCGCCCACACAGTTCGCGGACTGCCCGGCCGAGAAGTTGGGCGCGAGGTCCGGGTGGGTGTCGTCCACACCCGTGTCGATGACGCCGACGGTCACCTTCGCGCTGCCCGGGTTGATCTTCGCGGCCTTGTCCGCGCCGATCGCCCGCAGACCCCACTGATCCGCCTCGAGCGGCTCCTGCTCCGGGCCCGCGGCCTCGGCGAGCTCCGCCGCCTCGGCGGCCGAGAGCCGGTCGGTGCCGCCTTCCTGCGTGATACCGGCCGGCGCGAGCGGCGCGGTACGGGTGGCGCCCGCGCTCTGCACGCCGCGCACCTTGCGTATCTGCTCGCCGAACGAGGGATTCGTCGAGTGGACGACGATCACGCCGATCTTCCGGTACGTGATGACTATGTCGCCGCCGGCCTTGGCTATCGCCTTCTCCACGGCGGAGATCGTGCGGTGGTCCGTCCGCGTGTTCACCACATACGGCAGTTTCGGACCGGTCTGCGTCGAAGCGGCCGGTGCGTCGGCCGGGGTCACGGCCTGGGCGGCCGGCGCGACGCCGAGCGTGGCCAGGGCGAGGACCAGGCCCAGCGGCGCGGCCAGGCGACGCCGTCTGGAACGCAGATGAGACATGGGGTCTCCACTTCATCCGTTGTGAGGGAACGCTGTTGCGCTGCACGCGCGGCACCCGAACCGGTGGTGAGGTCCGGGCAGTTGACGCATACAACGAACGCGAAGCTAGCGCCCCAGCTCAGGCCGCAGCAATGGGGTGGCGGAACCGGGCGAAAAAGTTTCCGACAGAACGGGTGGGGCGTTGAACCACATCGCGCGCGTCGCCGTGCGGTTGGCAGGGGGAGAAGCCAGCATCAGCCCCCTGCCGGATCACATACCGGAGGACCGAGTCGCCCTGCGGATCCTGTGGTCCCCGTAACTGCGAGGTCGTATGTCCCCAACCACCGCATCCGTCGCGCAAGGAGTCCCCGTGGCCACCGACGCACCACCGCCGCCGAAGGGCGGTACAGATCCCGTGACGCCGTCGACCGAGGCGTACCGCGAAGTCCAGGAAAGCGCGGAGTTCGGTGAACTGCGCCGTGCGCACCGCTCCTTCGCCTTCCCGCTCACGATCGCGTTCATCACCTGGTACCTGCTGTACGTGCTGCTCTCGAACTACGCGGGCGGCTTCATGGGCACCAAGCTCTTCGGCAACATCAACGTCGCATTCGTCTTCGGTATCGCCCAGTTCGTCACCACGTTCCTCATCGCCTGGTGGTACTCGAAGCACGCCGCCGCGCAGCTCGACCCCAAGGCCGAGGCGATCAAGTCCCGTCTGGAGGGCGGCGCATGAGCCCCATGATCACGCTCGCGGCCAATGAGGCGAGCGAGCACCGGCCGCTGATCATCTCGCTGTTCGCGGTCTTCGTCGTCGCCACCCTCTTCATCACGATCTGGGCGGGCCGGCAGACCAAGGACGCGGCCGACTTCTACGCGGGCGGGCGCTCGTTCAGCGCGTTCCAGAACGGACTCGCGGTCTCCGGCGACTACATGTCGGCCGCGTCGTTCCTCGGCATCGCGGGCGCCATCGCGCTGTTCGGCTACGACGGCTTCCTCTACTCGATCGGCTTCCTCGTCGCCTGGCTGGTGGCGCTGCTCCTCGTCGCCGAGCCGCTGCGCAACTCCGGCCGCTACACGATGGGCGACGTCCTCGCGTACCGCATGCGGCAGCGTCCGGTGCGTACGGCCGCGGGCACCTCGACCATCGTCGTGTCGATCTTCTATCTGCTCGCGCAGATGGCGGGCGCCGGTGTGCTCGTCTCGCTGCTCCTCGGCATCACCACCGACACCGGCAAGATCGCCATCGTCGCCCTCGTCGGCGTCCTGATGATCGTGTACGTGTCCATCGGCGGCATGAAGGGCACCACCTGGGTGCAGATGGTCAAGGCCGTGCTCCTCATCGGCGGCACGCTCCTGATCACCTTCCTGGTGCTGCTCAAGTTCAACTTCAACATCTCCGAGCTGCTCGGCCAGGCCGCCGAGAAGAGCGGCAAGGGCGCGGCGTTCCTGGAACCGGGGCTGCAGTACGGCGCGACCGCCACCTCGAAGCTGGACTTCATCTCGCTCGGTATCGCCCTGGTGCTCGGTACCGCGGGCCTGCCGCACATCCTGATCCGCTTCTACACGGTGCCCAACGCCAAGGCCGCCCGTAAGTCCGTGAACTGGGCGATCGGCATCATCGGCGGCTTCTACCTGATGACCATCGCGCTCGGCTTCGGCGCGGCGGCCCTGATCTCGCAGGACGAGATCATC
Organism: Streptomyces sp. N35; assembly: GCF_016464295.1. Classification (NCBI taxonomy): domain Bacteria; kingdom Bacillati; phylum Actinomycetota; class Actinomycetes; order Kitasatosporales; family Streptomycetaceae; genus Streptomyces; species Streptomyces sp. N35. The sequence continues at coordinate 21,520 of NZ_JAEIMH010000052.1, forward strand.
GCGTCCAACCCGTCAGGCAACACGGCGGCCCCGCTGCTCGCCCTGCATATCGGCGGTGTCGATTCGGCCTGGGGCGCGATCCTGCTCGCGGTGATCTCCGCGGTCGCCTTCGCCACCATCCTGGCCGTGGTCGCGGGCCTGACCCTGGCGTCCTCGTCGTCGTTCGCGCATGACATCTACGCGAACGTCATCCGCAGGGGCAAGGCCACGGAGAAGGAGGAGATGCGCGCCGCGCGCCTGGCCACCATCGGCATCGGCGCGGTGTCCATCCTGCTCGGCGCCATGGCCCGCGACCTCAACGTCGCCGGCCTGGTGGCCCTCGCCTTCGCGGTCGCGGCCTCGGCGAACCTGCCGACGATCCTCTACAGCCTGTTCTGGAAGCGCTTCACCACCCAGGGCGCGCTGTGGTCGATCTACGGCGGTCTGATCGTCGCCGTCGGTCTGGTGCTCTTCTCGCCCGTGGTCTCCGGCGACCCGAAGGCGATGTTCCCGGGCGTCGACTTCGCCTGGTTCCCGCTGAAGAACCCGGGCCTGATCTCCATCCCGTTCGGCTTCCTGATGGGCTGGCTCGGCACGGTCCTGTCCAAGGAGCAGCCGGACACCGGCAAGTACGCGGAGCTCGAGGTGCGCTCGCTCACCGGTACCGGTGCGCACTGACCGCAGCCACGGATATCCGCCCAGCTCACGGGCGCGTCGTAGAGACCTACGACGCGGCCCTGGTGGTCGCTGTGGGATCAACACCCTGATGGCTGTCACCCCCCTCGCGTAGGCTCGTAGGAGTAAGTACGGATCAACTGCGTAGCCAAGGGAGGGGCCCCACGTGCTCATCGACACGTTCGGCCGCGTGGCCACCGATCTGCGGGTCTCACTGACCGACCGGTGCAATCTGCGGTGCACGTACTGCATGCCCGAAGAGGGCCTGCAGTGGCTGGCCAAGCCCGATCTGCTCACCGACGACGAGATCGTCCGGCTGATCCGCATCGCCGTCACCGAGCTCGGCATCGAAGAGGTCCGCTTCACCGGCGGCGAGCCGCTGCTCCGCCCCGGGATCGTCGGCATCGTGGAGCGCGTCGCGGCCCTGGAGCCGCGCCCCAAGATGTCCCTGACCACCAACGGCATCGGACTCAAGCGAACCGCCACGGCCCTGAAGGCCGCCGGCCTCGACCGGGTGAACGTCTCGCTCGACACCCTGCGCCCCGACGTCTTCAAGACCCTCACCCGCCGAGACCGCCACCAGGGCGTCCTCGACGGCATGGCCGCGGCCCGCGAGGCCGGTCTGACCCCGGTCAAGGTCAATGCGGTCCTGATGCCCGGGCTCAATGACGACGAGGCGCCCGACCTGCTCGCGTGGGCGATCGAGAACGACTATGAGCTGCGGTTCATCGAGCAGATGCCCCTCGACGCCCAGCACGGCTGGAAGCGCGACGGCATGATCACCGCCGGTGACATCCTGCAGTCGCTGCGTACCCGCTTCACCCTCACCGAGGAGGGCCAGGAGGAGCGCGGCTCCGCCCCGGCCGAGCGCTGGATCGTGGACGGCAGCCACCACACGGTCGGCGTGATCGCCTCGGTGACCCGCCCGTTCTGCCGCGCCTGCGACCGTACGCGCCTGACGGCCGACGGCCAGGTCCGCACGTGCCTGTTCGCCACCGAGGAGACCGATCTGCGGGCGGCCCTGCGCGCCGAGGACTCCTCGGACGACGAGGTGGCCCGCCTGTGGAAGCTGGCGATGTGGGGCAAGAAGGCCGGCTCCGGCCTCGACGACCCCACCTTCCTGCAGCCCGCCCGCCCCATGTCGGCGATCGGCGGCTGAGCTCCTTCACTCATACGCGGAGGGCGGTCCCGAACGCGGGGGCCGCCCTCCGCGTATGTCCGCCTACTGCTGCGCGGACTCCCAGTCGGCGAGCCGCACGACATCCTTCAGGAACCCTCGTACACCCAGGAATTGGGACAGCTGCTCACGGTGCTCGTCGCACGCGAGCCAGGTCTTGCGCCGGTCCGGGGTGTGCAGCTTCGGGTTGTTCCAGGCGAGCACCCACTGGGCGTCGGCGCGGCAGCCCTTGGCCGAGCACTGCGGGGTGTCGATGGAGGGTTCGGGGAAGATCACACCTCAACCCTAACCGGGCCGCGACCGGCCTCGAAAACGCTCCGAAAACGCTCCGGAAAAGGCGACGCCGAGCAGCCACGGGGGGAGCTGCCCGGCGTCGGTCCGTCGCTCCGACGGGGGATGCGGAGCGCGTACGAAGTATGTCACGGGGGACCCCGTGCGGTGCACCGGAACTACATGATTGATCTGAGCTTTTCTTGAGCTTTGCAGACCGGTGCAGGTCAGCTCCGCCCGCCCGTCCCGTCCCCGGCCTCGTGCGCCGCGGATTCCGGGACGGATTCCGCCGGACCCGGCGCTCCGGGCGGCGGCAGCATCGGGCGTACGGGGGTCTGTACGTAGGCCGAGGGCAGTGAAGGGGCGTTCTCCCGCCCGGCGTTGGCAATCACGACCGCGATGTAAGGGAGCAGAACACCGGCGGCGAGCGCGACGATCGCCACATGCCGCTCCACATTCCACAGCACGGCCGCGAGAATCACCGACAGTGTGCGGATCGACATCGAGATGATGTAGCGGCGCTGCCTGCCGCGCACGTCGTCCGCGAGAGACTGCCGCGCCCCGGTGATCCGGAAGACCTCGGCTCCGCCCCCTGTGTGCTGCTTCCGCATCGCGTTCCACCACCCGCTCGAGCTGCCGGACTCTCCCCGGACCGGACACGCCTCCACGTTACGCCGGGCCTGCGCCGCATTCGAGACCGGGTCGGCCCCTGCCTGGGCGTATGTGCTGCGCCGTACCACGTATGGGTGTGCCCGACATGCGCCGTATGGAGGAGGGGCGGAGACTGGCGGTACTGCTCACCCGTGCGCATATGAGGAGGCCGTCATGGGCTGGTTGTGGGCGATCATTGTGGGTTTGGTGCTGGGCCTGCTCGCGAAGGCGATCCTTCCGGGCAAGCAGCACATGCCGCTGTGGATGACGACCATTCTGGGCATCATCGGTGGTGTCGCCGGCAACTCGCTCGCCGCCGGCTTCGGCATCGACGAGACCCGGGGCATCGACTGGGGCCGTCATGCGCTGCAGATCGCGGCCGCGGTCGTCCTCGTCTTCCTGGGCGACATGATCTACAAGGCGGTCAAGGGCGGCAGCAAACAGGTCACCTGACGCAGGCAGATACGAAGGGGGGGCGGTCCGCCCCGGACCGGCCCCCCTTCGTCGTACGCGCCGTCAGCCGGCCGTATGTGCCGTCAGCCGGCCGTATGTGTGTCAGCCCGCGACCAGCTCGACCGCCGCCAGGTTCTTCTTGCCGCGCCGCAGCACCAGCCAGCGGCCGTGCAGCAGCTGGTCCCGGTCGGCCACCGCGTCCTCGGCGGCGACCTTGACGTTGTTCACGTACGCGCCGCCCTCCTTCACGGTGCGGCGCGCGGCCGACTTGGAGGCGACCAGGCCGACCTCGGCGAACAGGTCGGTGACCAGGCCGAGCTCGGTGACCTGGGCGTGCGGCAGCTCGGACAGGGCGGCGGCCAGCGTCGCCTCGTCGAGATCGCCGAGCTCGCCCTGGCCGAACAGCGCCTTGGAGGCGTCGATGACCGCGGCGCACTGGTCGGCGCCGTGCACCAGCGTCGTGAGCTCCTCGGCGAGCGCGCGCTGCGCGGCGCGGGCCTGCGGACGCTCCTCGGTCAGCTTCTCCAGCTCCTCGATCTCCTCGCGGGACTTGAAGCTGAAGATGCGCAGGAACTTGGAGACGTCGCGGTCGTCCGCGTTCAGCCAGAACTGGTAGAAGGCGTACGGCGTGGTGCGCTCGGCGTCCAGCCATACGGTGCCGGACTCCGTCTTGCCGAACTTGGTGCCGTCGGCCTTGGTGATCAGCGGCGTGGCCAGGGCGTGCACCGCAGCGTCGGGCTCGACCCGGTGGATCAGATCGGTGCCCGAGGTGAGGTTGCCCCACTGGTCGCTGCCGCCGGTCTGCAGGGTGCAGCCATGGCGCCGGTACAGCTCCAGGAAGTCCATGCCCTGCAGGATCTGGTAGCTGAACTCCGTGTAGCTGATGCCCGCGTCGGAGTTGAGCCGCCGCGAGACGGCCTCCTTCGCGATCATCTTGTTGACGCGGAAGTACCTGCCGATGTCGCGCAGGAACTCGATCGCGGACATGCCCTGCGTCCAGTCCAGGTTGTTCACCATGGTGGCCGCGTACGGTCCCTCGAAGTCGAGGAAGCGCTCGATCTGGCCACGCAGGCGGCCCACCCACTCGGCGACGGCCGCCGGGTCGGTCAGAGTGGGGTCGGGCGGCGGCGTGGGGGGGCGGGTCCGACGGGGGGGGGCGCCGCCGCGGCCGAGCGGACGGTTGCCCGCGAGCTGGATCCGGCGCATGGTCAGGATCTGGACCAGGTTGCCGAGGTGCAGGCTGGGCGCGGTCGGGTCGAAGCCGCAATAGAACGTGACGGGGCCGTCCGCAAAAGCCTTGCGCAGGGCTTCTTCGTCGGTGGAGAGCGCGATCAGGCCGCGCCACTTCAGCTCGTCGACGATGTCCGTCACGATCGTGGGTCTCCTCGGGAGTGGTCGAAGCGCCCGCGGTCAGCCGCGGGC
>NZ_JAEIMH010000052.1:26156-67748 GCF_016464295.1 Streptomyces sp. N35
GCCCCGCCCGTGTGGGGGGCCCCGGGGGGAGGGGCGGAGGCGCCGGGGGCCAGCGGCGGGCGCTTCACCAGTCTATGGGGGCGGCCGCCGGAAGCCGACCGGATTCCAGTCCGCAAGATCCTCGCGGGCCGGGGTGGGATCGGGTGGGCCGGGATCCGGACGGGATACCTGCACCCCTCCGAGCCGGCTCACACCTCCTGGCTCACCGAGCCCAGCTCACACCCCCTGGCTCACCGAACTCATGTTGAAGTCCGGCACCCGCAGCGGCGGCATCGCGGCGCGGGTGAAGTAGTCGCCCCACTCGCGCGGCAGCGTCTTCTCGGTGCGGCCCGCCTCCGAGGCCCGGCCGAGCAGGTCGACCGGTGACTCGTTGAACCGGAAGTTGTTCACCTCGCCCACCACCTCGCCGTTCTCGACGAGATAGACACCGTCGCGGGTGAGCCCGGTGAGCAGCAGGGTCGCCGGGTCGACCTCGCGGATGTACCAGAGGCAGGTGAGCAGCAGCCCGCGCTCCGTGGCCGCGACCATCTCGTCCAGCGTGCGGTCGCCGCCGCCCTCCAGGATCAGATTGTCGATGTCGGGGGCGAGCGGCAGCCCGGTGAGGCCCGCGCTGTGCCGGGTGGTGAGCAGATGGGCCAGCTCGCCCTCGCGGATCCACTCCGTCGGCGCGAGCGGCAGCCCGTTGTCGAAGACCGAGGCGGTGTCGCCGGAAGCGTGCGCGATCACGAACGGCGCGGACTCGAGGCCCGGCTCCGCGGGATCGCTGCGCAAGGTCAGCGGCAGCTCGCTGAGCCGCTCGCCGATCCGCGTACCGCCGCCGGGCTTGGAGAAGACGGTGCGGCCCTCGACGGCGTCGCGGCCCGCGGCCGACCAGTACTGGTAGATCAGCAGATCCGCGACGGCGGTCGGCGGAAGCAGTGTCTCGTAGCGCCCGGCCGGCAGCTCGATGCGCCGCTCGGCCCAGCCCAGGCGCTGGGCGAGCTCGGTGTCGAGAGCCCCCGGGTCGATGTTCTCGAAGTCCCGGAAGTCCCGCGTCGAGCGTCCGGCCCAGGCCGAGCGCGTACGGTCCGGGGATTTGGCGTTCAGCTCAAGGGTGCCGTTGGGCTGGTCGTGCCGCAGGCGCAGCCCTGTCGACGTACCGACATAGCTCGAGGTCATCTCGTGGTGGGCGAACCCGTACAGCTCGCGTCCCCCGGAGCGGGCGCGGGCGAAGGCCTCGCCGAGTGCGGGGGCGAACTCGGCGAAGACGGCCGATGAGGTCTCGGCGGGGGAGTCCAGGAAGTCCGGCGACGCGGGCGTGCCGCTCACCAACTCCTGTGCGTCCTCGGCCGGTTCGCCGTCCCGTGCGGCCTTCTCCGCGGCCCGTACGAGATCCGCGAGGTCACCGGCGGTGACGGCCGAGCGCGAGACGACCCCCGAGGCGGTGCCCTCCTTGCCGTCGACGGTGGCGATCACGGTGAGGGTGCGGCCGCGCGTGACCCCGTTGGTGGTCAGCGCGTTGCCCGCCCAGCGCAGATTGGCGCTCGACTCCTCGTCGGCGATCACCACACACCCGTCGGCGGTGGACAGGTCGAGGGCCCGCTCGACGATCTCGTGCGGTGGGGTCGTACGAGAACTCATCGATCCGCCTCCTGTGTGCTCAAGTCGCTGTGGTCCACCCACGTGGGTGTCCTCTCCATATACCAGTCGGCCAACGCGTATACATCGGCCGGACAGGGCGCCAGAGGCGTGCACGAGTTGTGACGCACTCCACAGTGGGCACTGGTGTGCGAGCACTGACCTGGCCTTTTTCGGACCGCACCGCATGTGTTCCGGCCGGACCGGCCGGAATTCGACCGCTTCAAGATCATCGAACCTAGGTATTGTCTCCGTCGTACCTAACGCCTGGGCAGAAGGGGAGAATGCCATGGCAGTTGACGTTCTTGACTACACCGGCACCGTTCCGCGCGCATTGGTTCACCGCGCATCCGTCACCGAGGTCTTTCTGACCGACCACCGGCCGCACGGCGAGGGCGCGCTGATCGCGGCCCAACTGCCGCGCACCCACAGCTATTACAACGACCACACGGGCAGCCCCGCACTCTATGATCCGCTGCTCCTGATGGAAGTGCTCAGGCAGTGCGGGATCCTGGGCTCGCACGCCTATCTCGACGCTCCGCACGGCTCCGCCTTCGTCTTCGACCGCGCGGAACTGACCATCGTCGACATCGGGGCGCTGCGGATCGGCCCGCGTCCGGCCGAACTGCTCATCGACTTCCGGATCGTCGAGACCAAGAAGCGCGGCGGCAAGGTGGCCGGCGCGGTCTACGAGGTGCTCGCCGACCTCGACGGACGGCCCGCGGTGCGCGCGCGCCTGGCATGCCGCTGGATGCCGCGCCGCACCTGGCAGGCGCTGCGCGACCGTTCGCGCGCCGGCCTCGAACTCACGCCGCGCGCCCATATCACGGGACTCAGGCTGCCCACCTATCTCGTCGGCCGGCGCAGCGCGCAGAACGTCGTGCTCGCCGATGCCGTGGTCGAGGGCAGCGAGGCGGTCGGCCATGTGGTCGTGGACCAGGCGCACCCCGGACTCTTCGACCACCCGCTCGATCACATACCGGGCGCCGTCATGTTCGAGGCCTTCCGCCAGACCGCGCTCTACGCGTCCAGCGAGGTGCACGGGCTCGCGCCGCGCGGTCTGTACATGGAATCGCTGCGTACGGACTTCGCGCAGGTCGCCGAGTTCGAGCTGCCCACGGACTGCCGGGCACGGGTCGGCGCGCTCACGCCCGACGGGGTCACGGTCGAGTCCGAACTGGTTCAGGAGGACCGGGTCATCGCCTCCGCGACGCTGCGTCTGGGCCGCACTCTGTGCCCGGCCGCGTCCGCGCCCGCCGAGGAACGGCTGGTGTCCGCGTGACGGCCTTCGTCTGGTTCGACTTCGGGGGAGTGCTCTCGCCGCCCCTGGAGGAACTCTTCCGTACGTACGAGAAGAAGACCGGCATCCGTCCGGACCAACTGCAGGGTGCGATGGCCGAACTCGGCCGCGAGCTCGGCGAACCGCCGCTCGCCCCCATCGAGTCGGGGCGGATGCCGCAGGCCGAGTGGACCGGCCTGCTCTCCGCCGCCCTGCGCAGGCGCTGGCCCGAACTCGACCAATCCCGCGCGGACTGGGCGGACTTCGGGCGGCAGTGGTTCGACGGGGTCACCGTCAACGCCGAGATCGCCGCGGCGGTACGGACGCTGCGCGCCGAGGGCTTCGGTGTGGGCGTGCTCTCCAACAACGTGCGCGAATGGGAGCCGTACTGGCGCCAGATCATCGAACCGGCGGGGGAGTTCGACCGGGTCGTGGATTCCTGTCTGCACGGCATACGCAAGCCCGAACCGGAGATCTACCGGCTCGCACAGCGCGAGGCCCGGGCCGGCGGCGAGAGCTGCGTGCTCGTCGACGACCTCGCCGAGAACTGCCGCGCCGCCGAGCGGGAGGGCTGGACCGCCGTCCACTTCCGCACCACGGACCAGGCGCTGCGGGAGCTGAGTGCCGTGACCGGGGTGCGGCTGACGCGGCTGTGGTGAGGGCGGGGGTGATGCCCTGCGGGGGCGAGGCTCCGTGGGGCCGAGGCCGCCTTGTGAGGCCGACGTTCTGTGGGGCCGATGCTCCGTGAGACCGAGGCCCTGCGAGGGCCGACGTGCCGTGTGGCCGACGGCCCGTGAGGCCGACGGCCCGTGAGGCCAACGTCCCGTGTGCCGGACAGACCCCTCCCTCCCGGGGGCCGAGCCCTTCAAAGGCTATCGGCCCCCACTGACAACCCAGGTGTGGCCGCCCGTCCCACCCCATCCACCCCACCCACTCCTGCCACTCCTGCCACCAAGGAGCCCGACATGACCACAACCACATCCGCCCCCGCCCTGGCCCGTATCGACGGCATACCGCACCTCGATCCGGTCCCCACCTTCACGCCCGTCGCCGCGCGCAGCCGCGGCGGACTGCCGCAGATCACGCTGCCCAGCGGACACACCGCCGTGCACCTCACCCGCTACCGCGATGTGCACCAGGTGCTCACCGACACGAGCTTCGGGCGCACCGAGACCAACGTCGACGGCGGCCCCACCTTCCTGCCGACGATCATGCCGAAGGAGCTGCTCCTCAACCTGGACGCGCCCGACCACGCCCGGATACGACGGTTCGTGACCGCCGACTACAGCGTGGCCGGCGTCGAGGCCCTGCGTCCCGTCGTACGGGAACTGCTCGCCGCCAAGCTGGAGTTGCTGCGCGGGCAGGAGCGGCCCGACCTGTACGCGACCGTCCTCGACACCCTGCCCGCCGAGATCAACGGCCGCTTCCTGGGCATCCCCGACGCGGACATCGCGTACTACCGGCCGCTCGGCCACACCGTCCAGGTCGCCTCGCACGAGGACGTACCGGGGCTCGTCGAGGACTTCACCGCGCTGTACGTGTATCTCAGCGAGCTGGTGGCCGGAGCGCGGCCGCGGATCGAGGGCGGTCTGATCGACCGGTTCGTGGCCGGGCGGGATGCTGCCGAACCTCCCCTGGAAGACGCCGAGTTGGTGGGCATCCTGCTCGGCTCGCTGCTCGGCGCCGACCAGAACATCCTGTCCGTCGCGTCCAAGGTCCTCTACGTCCTGCTGTGCCGCCCGGTGCTCTGGGAGCGCCTCGCGGCCGAGCCCGCGATCGCGCCGAAGCTGGTCGAGGAGCTGATCCGGCTGATCCCCCTTGGCAACATCTCGGCCTTTCCGCGCCTGGCCACCCGCCGCGTCGAGGTCACGGACGGGGTGATCGAGGAGGGTGAGGTGGTCTATCCGGACGCCTTCCAGGCCAACCGCGACCCCGAGGTCTTCGCCGATCCGCTGACGATCGACCCCGACCGCGCGGGCCCCCGGCATCTGCAGTTCGGCTACGGGATGCACCACTGCATGGGAGCGGCGCTCGCCCGGATGGAGATCGGCGAGCTGCTCACCACGCTCGCGCGCGAATTCCCCGCGCTGGCCCTGGACGCGGATCCGGCCGGGCTGCCGTGGGACAGCGGGGTGATCCTGCGGCGGCCGGTGTCGCTGCCGGTGCGCTGGTAGGGCCATGTCGGCGGCCCGGGCGTGCCTCGCGCCTGGGGCCGCCGACAGCCTGATGCCTCAGCCAGAGGGACGTCGGCAGCCCGATGTCCCAGCCCTGTGCCGCCGGCAACCTGATGCCTCAGCCCGAGGGCCGGGACCGCCGGCAGCCCGATGTCCCAGCCCTGTGCCGCCGACGGACTGATGCCCCAGGGCCGCCGGCAGCCCGCCACCTCAGTCCCTGGTTGCCAGCAGCTCGACGCCCTCCGGCAGTTGGGCATTGTCCGTGACGAGCCCGAGCAGCCCCGGAAAACGCCGCTCGATGTCCGCGCGCCGCAGCTGTGCGCTGCGGCTGTTGCCCCGGTCCACCTGCCGTACGAGACCGGCCTCGCGCAGGATCCGGAAATGGTGCGTGCGGGTGGACTTGGACACCGGGAGGCCGAAGGACGTGCAGGTGCGCTCGGTGCTGTCGGGCAGACCCGCGAGGGTCGCGATCACCTGGTAGCGCAGCGGATCGGACAGGGCCTTGAGCACCGTCTGGAAGTCCATCTCCTCGACGTTCGGGTGTCCCTCGGCGTCCGGCATGGCGCGGCTCCTCACGCGGCTCGGGTGCCGCGCTCGGCGGCACCACAGGGCGTCGCGCTCTGCGACCCCCACAAGGCGTCGCACCCTGCGACACCACCCTCTCAAGGTACTACTTGCGTCAAACCTGCGGACTGTGCCAACCTGAGGTACGAGATTGATCATACCTCCGTGAGTCGGTGCGCCCGCTCGGCGCCAACTCCCGTTGCAGGAACCCCTGTCACCGACCTGCCCCAGGTCCCCAGCTCTCGATTCGGAGTTCTCCCGTGGCCTCATCGACCACCGATCCCGCACGCACAGCACCGGACCTGGATACCGGGAGCGCCCCGGCGGCGGGCGGCCTGACCCTGTTCGCGGTCCTTCTCGCCGTGTTCGTCGTCCCCACCTCCATCTCCGGTACGGCCGTCGCCCTGCCCGAGATCGGCGCGGACACCGGCGCCGGATCGGCCGCCCTGCAGTGGGTGGTCAACGCGTTCAACGTGGCCTTCGCCTGCTTCACGCTGGTCTGGGGCACGCTCGCCGACCTCGTCGGCCGGATCCGGGCCTTCGCCGCCGGCGCCGCGATCTTCGCCGTGGCCTCGCTGGCCTGCGCGCTCGCGCCCAACATCTATGTGCTCGACGGCGCCCGCGCGCTCGCCGGTCTCGGCGGCGCCGCGATCTTCGCCTGCGGCAGCGCCATCATCTCCTCGGCCTTCGAAGGGCCCGCCCGCGCCAAGGCGTTCGCGCTCTTCGGCACCATCGCCGGCATCGGCGTCGCGCTCGGCCCGACCGTCTCGGGACCGGCCGTGGACGCGCTCGGCTGGCGCTGGATCTTCGGCCTCCAGGCCATCCTGCTCGCCGTCGTCCTCGCCTGCGTCCCGGCCATCTCCCGCCGCGTAGGGGATCAGGCGGCGCGCAGCGGACGGCTCGACGTGCGCGGTGCGGTGATCTTCGTCGTGGCCATGGCGGCCATGACGTACGCGATCGTGCAGGGCTCCGAGTGGGGCTGGACCGCGCCCGAGACGCTCGGCCTGCTGCTGCTCTCCCTGGTGCTGCTCGCGGTGTTCGGCGCACTGTCCAAGCGCACCGAGGCACCGCTGCTCGACCTGACGGTGGTCCGCAACCGCCGCTTCCTCGCGTACACCCTGGTGCCGGTCGCCGCCTCGTTCGGGTTCGTCACCCAGCTCACGTATCTGCCCTCGTACCTCTCGACCGTCGCCGGCTACAGCGCCTCGGCCGCGGGCGCCACGATGCTGCTTCTGACCATCCCGGTCCTCGCGCTGCCGCTGGTCGGCCTGAAGCTCGTCGAGCGCGGGACCTCGCCGCTCGCCGTGGTCTTCGCCTCCCTGGTCTGCCTGGTCGTCGGCGACCTCGCGCTCCTGACGCTCGGCCCGGACAGCTCACTGCTCGCGATGGCGGTGCCGATGCTGGTGACCGGTGCGGGCATGGGTCTGTCGGCCGGTCTGGTCGACGGGCAGGCGCTCGGTCTGGTCGAGCCCGAGAAGGCGGGGATGGCGGCCGGGTTCCTCAACACCCTGCGCCTGGGCAGCGAGGCCATCGCGGTCGCCGTCTTCGGCTCCGCGCTCGTCTCACTCGCGACCGGCGACGGGAGCTCGTACGACGACGCCTTCCACACCCTGCTGATCGCGATGGCCGTGGTCTGTGTCGTGCTCGGACTGCTCGTGGTCGCCCTGGGCCGCGGCAAGTCCGAGGCAGCGGTGGGGAAGTGAGCCGCGCGTGACCTCCTCCTCAGCGCAGGTCGCCGTGGTCGGCGGCGGCCCCGTCGGGATGCTGCTCGCGGCCGAACTCGCCCACTTCGGTGTACGGGTGACGGTGATCGAGCAGAACGCCGAGACCCTCGACGTGCCCAAGGCCGGCACCCTGCACGCCCGTACCGCGCAAGTCCTGCGCCGCCGCGGCTACCTCACCGCGCCGCGCACCGGGCCCGAACTGCTCGACCGTGAGGCCACCCAGCCCTTCCACTTCGCGGGGCTGCCGGGCCTGACCATCACCGGACCGGCCGTCGAGGGCGATCCCATCGTGGGGCGGGCGCAGAGCGACCTCGAGCGGCAGTTCGAGAAGACGGCGCGGCAGCGGGGCGCTGTGGTCCTGCGCGGCCGGAAGGTCACCGCGCTGCGCTCCCGCGAGGAAGAGGTCACGCTCACTCTGGACGACGGCTCGGACCTCACGGCCGCCTGGGTGATCGGCGCGGACGGGGCCCGCAGCCTCGTCCGCGAACAGGCCGGGTTCACCAGCGAGGAACACCTGCCGCGGGCCCAAGCGGTGCTCGGCGTGGTCGAGTTGGAGGACCCCTACAGCGCGCCGCCCGGCTGGAACCTCACCGAACGCGGCTGGACCGTGATCAACCCGAGCCCGTGGGGTCCCAGCCGCGTCGCGGCCTTCGACTTCGACGGACCGCACCCCGACCGCCGCACCGCGCTCACGCTCGCCGAACTCCAGGCCACGGTCAGCCGGATCGCGGGACGTGACATCCCGATGTTCCACGCCACGTTCCTCGACCGCTTCAGCGACTACGCACGCCTGGTGCACAGGTACCGCCGCGGCCGGGTGCTGCTCGCCGGTGACGCCGCCCATGTGCACTTCCCGGTCGGCGGCCAGGGCCTCAACCTCGGCCTCCAGGACGCCGTCAACCTGTCCTGGAAGCTCGCCCTGCATCTGCGGGGCCGCGCCGGTGAGGACCTCCTTGACGGCTACACCGACGAGCGCCGTCCGCCCGCGGCCCGCACCATCGCCAACACCCAGGCCCAACTGGCCCTGATGCAGCCGGGCCGCGGGCACGATCCACTGCGGGACCTGTTCCTCGGCCTGCTGCAGAACCCGGCCGTCAGCAGACAGCTCGGCGACATGATCAGCGACCAGGACGTCACGCTGCCGCGCGGCCCGCACCAGTCCCGCTGGACCGGAACCTTCCTGCCGAACCTGCCGCTGACCGTGGGCGGCAGGACCACGAGCGTCGTGGAACTCCTGCGGCCGGGCCGGCTCCGGCTCCTCGTCCTCGAGCCCGGCGCCGCGAACGATCTGCGCAAGGCCGCCGCGCCCTGGCCCGTGGACGTCACCGTCGCCGACTGTGCGTCCCAACTCGCCGTAGGGGCCTGCCTGTTGCGTCCCGACGGCTATCTCGCCTGGGCCGACGACGGCGGCCCCGCCGGTCTGGAGGCGGCACTCGAAGCGCTGCTCGGGCGGCCCGCCGCCACGACGGAGAAGGACCCGACATGACCGAGATCCAGATGACCGAGCCCCACCGGACCCAGCCCCACCGGACCGAGGCCCACCGGACCGAGGCCCACCGGACCGAGGCCCACCGGACCGGAACCCGCATCACCGCACTCGGCCACTACCAGCCCGCCCGCATCCTCACCAACCACGACCTCGCCGCACTTGTCGACACCGACGACGCGTGGATACGTTCCCGGGTCGGCATCGACACCCGGCATATCGCGGCCGAGGACGAGACCGTGGACTCGATGGCGGCCGCCGCGGCCGAGAAGGCCCTGGCCCACGCCGGCGTCGACGCCCGCGACATCGACCTCGTGCTGCTCGCCACCTGCACGGCCGAGCACCGCGCCCCCAACATGGCCTCGCGCACCGCGGCCCGCCTCGGTATCCCGCATCCGGCGGCGCTCGACGTCAACACGGCCTGCTCCGGCTTCAGTCACGCCCTCGCGCTCGCCGACCAGTCCCTGCGTACGGGAGCGAGCGGCCGCGCCCTGGTGATCGCCTCCGAGAAGTTCTCCTCCGTCACCGACTGGACCGACCGCACCACGTGCATCCTCGTAGGCGACGGAGCCGCTGCGGCGGTCGTGGAACCCTCTGCCGAACCCGGGATCAGCCCGGTGGTCTGGGGCTCCTTCCCGGACCGCGGCGCCGCTGTCCGTATCGAAGGAACCCCGGCCCGCTTCGCCCAGGAGGGCCAGTCCGTCTTCCGCTGGGCCACCACCGAACTGCCCGCCCTGGCCCGGCAGGTGTGCGCCCGCGCCGGCGTCGCGCCCGAAGAGCTCGCCGCGGTCGTCCTGCACCAGGCGAACCTGCGGATCATCGAGCCGCTCGCCGCCAGGATCGGCGCCGTGAACGCCGTCGTGGCCACCGACGTCACCGTGTCCGGCAACACCTCCGCGGCCGGCGTCCCACTCGCCCTGTCCAAGCTGGTCGCGGAGGGCCGTGTCCCGTCCGGCGCCCCCGCGCTGCTCTTCGGCTTCGGCGGCGGGCTCGCGTATGCGGGACAGGTGGTCAAGGTCCCTTAGGCGGCCGGGATGGGAGGGCGAGACAAGACGGGTGGGACGGGAGGGCGGGACCCGAATCCGGCTAATCCGGTTCGGGCGCCGGCCAGTCCGGCAGGAGCTCCTCGATCGTGTCGAGCGTCCGGCGCAGCTGCCGTACCAGGAGCTCCCGCACCGTGTCACGGTCCGGCTCCGTGCGGCCGATCCAGTCCAGGGTCACGCCCTCCACGCCGCTGAGCCAGCCGACCAGGGCGAGCCGCGCGAGCGACGGGATGTCCCGCCGGCCGTACGCGCCCTCGGCGATCGTGGCGATCAGCTCCTCGCGCACGGTGTCGCGGATCGCGAGCACCTCGGCGTCGAAGCCCACGCCGCCCGTCACGATCGCGTGGTACGCCGCCCGGTGCTGCTCGGCGTAGCGCAGATAGCCGTCGATCGTGCGATGGACGCGGATCGTGCGCGGCAGATCCTTGGCGCTGCCCGCGCGTGCGACGAGTCCGGCGATCGAGTCCTCGACGATGGCCAGGTAGTAGCCGCGCTTCGACTTGAAGTAGTAGTAGAACAAGCCCTTCGCGACACCCGCGCGCTGGGCGATGTCGTCCATCGACAAGGCGTCGTAGGACGTGTCGGCGAACAACTTCCTGCCAATGGCGATGAGTTCGGCGCGGCGTGCCTGTGAACGCTCGGTGCCGCCCCGCTGTTGACTATTATTCAAATTGCGCCCTAGTCTCCAACTGCCCGCGGAATGCCCGCAGTATGGCGCCCCCCGCCTGCCTGCGTCGACGCTCCGCGAGAGAACGGGCCGCATGCGGCGCGCTCCCGCATCCGGCCACGCACCGCCCCTACGCACGTGGACGACGTACGGGAGGCAATGTGAGCTCACAGCAGCGGCCCACCGAAGTGGGCAGAACCAACTGGAAGAAGACCGCGGTCGTCGCCCTGCCGGCGGTGCTCTGTGTCGGTCTCATGGCCTCGGTGATGGCCCAGGGCGCACTGGCCGCGTCCTTCGCCGTCTCCGGCACGAGTTTCCAGGTCTCCTCGGGCAAGCTCACCAGCGAGGGGCTCGCCTCCTACGTCCAGGTGGACCGCTCGGTCGACGGCAAGGGCCACCCGGTCGCCCTGCTCGGCATCGGCGATGCCACGCTCTCCGACATCTGCCAGGCCGCGGAGGTGAAAACCCCGGTCGGCACGGTCGTGTTCAAGCTGACGGCGGGCGGCGAGGCCGGGAACGTCACGGCCAGCAACCTGATCATCGACGGCGAGGACCTGGTCGGAGACGCCCGCTTCGGCACGGCTCAGATCGGCCGGGACGCCTCAACCCTCGACAGCGTCGAGGGGGTCAAGGGCGAGGCCGGCAAGTTCGGTCTGCAGGCCGGTGACATCGAGGTGGCCGGAGTGCGGTCCAACGCGTGGTCGGCCACCGGCGGCAACTTCCGGCTCAAGGGCATGCGGGTCGACGTGAGCCTGGACGGCAAGAAGTGCTTCTGAACCGCGACGGCGGCGGATGGCTCGACCGGCGGCTGCCGCTGCCCGAGGCACGCCGCGTCCTGCGCCGCTGGCGCCGGACGCGGCCGTTTCTGGGGCGGACTGCTGCTGATCCTCGGCGGCCTCGAGCTGCTCCTCGTACCGCTGTCGCCGCTCACCGTCCTGGTCAGCCTCGGACTCGGCGGGATCGCGGCGATCGGCATCGGGCTCGCGCTGATCGTGGCCGGCCTCTTCCTGTGGCTGCTCCCGCACACCCGGCACTACGTGAGCGTCAACGCCCTGATCCTGTCGGTGCTCTCCTTCGCCGCGACCAACCTCGGCGGCTTCCTCGTCGGCATGCTCCTGGGCATCGCCGGCAGCGCGATGGGCTTCGGCTGGACACCGGTCGACCCGGACGCCGCGGAGAAGGCGAAGCGGGCGCGGATACGGGACGGGCAGGGGACCCGCACGCTCGGAGTGCTCCTTCCGGTGGTGCTCGCCGGTGCGGTGTGGGGGCCGGGAGTCGGCCGGGCCATGGCCGCACCGGCCGACGTCCTCTCCGCCCCGGCCGATGCCGTCTCCGCGCCGGCCGATACCGTTTCCGCCCCGGCCGATGCCGTCTCCGCCCCGGCCGGGGGCATCGTCGCGCCGCGCACTCCTGCGACGGTCACCACGACGCTCTTCGCCCCGAAGGGCTTTCTGTTCGCCGGAGTCGAGGAACTCCCCACCGCCGACGGCACGCTGAAGGTCATGGTGCTCCGTATGAAGGCCGCTTCCCTGGACGACTACCGGCTGCAGACCCGCGACGGAAGCGACGAACTGGCGCTGGGAGCCGACACCTTGGAGCTCGACGGCGATGTCACGCTCTACCTCACGAAGTTCAGCGGCTGCCTCGAAGGCCTGCTCTGTCTGACCTTCACGCCGGACGGGCTGCCCGTTCCGCCGGTCGTGCCGCCCTTCGTCTTCATGACCCAGGTACAGGCCGAACAGGCCCTGGTCACCTCTGACTTGATCGTCGCCGGCGGACTCACCCTGAAGGCCTCGCCATGATCCAGATCCAGGCCGCCCTGTTCTGGGCCTACGCGATCGGGGCCACCTTCGCCGTCGCGGCCGGACGGCAGCTCCAGATCTGGGAGCGGCTGAGCGTCGGCGAGGGCCCGCGCACCCGCAGCCGCGTCGCGAACCCGTATCTGACCCTGACGCTGCTCTTCGCCACGGTGCTGCTCGTACCGACCGGCCTGTTCCTGCTCTGGCAGAACCCGTCCTGGGCGACCATGCAGGTCGCGGACGCCCACCGGGGAATCTGGGCGGGGTTCGTCCTCTTGTACGCGGGAGGCGTTCCCGTCGCCACGCTGCTCGGGTTCACGGCGGCCCAGGCCCTGATCCTCATGGGCGCGGGCTACTGGGCGTATCTGCAGACCGTGGGCGGGTACTTCCTGGTGTTCGGGACGCTGATCCACGGCTGGGACGGCAGCGGCTACGCGCGCTTCTTCTCCACCGGCGCACGGGACTTCGCCGACTGGCCCAAGGACAGCGTCGTCAACAACGTCCTGGACTTCCTGACCTCCGGCACGTTCCTGGCGCTGCTGCTCCTCGGGGCCGCCGTGCTCGGGACGATGCTGATCACCGAGATCAGCTGGCTGATGGAGGGCTGGGACCTGCCCGGCGGCGACGAGGACCGCAAGGTGCCCCGTATCGTCGCGATCGCCATCGCGGCCGCGGGTGTGTACGGACTGCCGTTCTTCGGCGCGCTCGTGGCAAGTGGCCTGATGCGGCTGCTCGGAGCGGTCTTCGGACTGCTCCTGTTCGCCGTGCTCGCGGGCGTGGTCCTGCTGCACCGCCGCTCACCGGTGCGCTGGCTGTACGGCCTGGTGGGCATTCCCGAACGGCACTGGCGGGCCTCGGGGGACGCGGTCGTCGAGCGTACGTGACGGTTCCTATGGGCGGGCCGAGGAGCCCGCCCACAGTGCCCGGCCACGGGCCGAGCGGCCCGCCCACAGCGCCCGGGCAGGGGCCGAGGAGCCCGCCCCCAGCGCCCGAGCGCTCTAACCCGCCGCGTCCTGGAACGCCGGCAGCGCGAAGATCCGGGTCTTGGCCTCGTCCGACATCAACTCGACCAGCGGCAGCACCACATCCCACAGGTCCTGCTTGTCGACCTCCCGGGCGAGCGCGTCCAGTTCCGGCTCGGCGAGCGCACCCGCGGCATCCGCCACCACCTTGCGGGACGCGTCCGGCAGCAGTTCCACCAACGGCAGGAACTCGGCCCACAACCCCATGGCGACGACGGCCCGTACGACCCCGGCAAGCACCTCGGCGTCCTGCAACGACGGCAGTACGGCGACCGCGCGCAGCTCGCCCGCGGGCAGCAGGGCCACCAGCGGGAGCAGCGACTCCCACAGCCCCTGCTCGGCTGCCACCGCGACCAGGGAGTCGAGCCGCTCGGGCGGCTGCGCGGCCGCGAGCGAGGCGATACGGCCGCGCTGCTCTCCGGTGACCATGCCGGCGACCGCGAGCGCCTCGGGCCAGAGCCCGTCGGCGGCCGAGGCGATCACCGACTCGAGCCGCTCCCGACCCATCAACTCGATGATCCTGCTGAGCTGTTCGGGCCGGTCGATGGCGTAGCCGGTGCGCAGGACCGTCTCGTCCGGGACATGCGGCAGGATGCGGCTCAGCGCCGCATCCCGCAGATGTCCGACGAAGCGGCCCATGGTGAGGTAGTCGCCGCGCTCGGCGAGCACCACGGCGATACGGACCACGAGGTTCTCGTCGAGCCGGTCCACGATCCGGGGGATACGCCGCGGATCGAGGTGCGCACAGGACTCGGCCGTGAACGCGACCGGCAGTTTCTCGATGATGTCGGCCGCGCGTGCCGGATCGAGCCGGCCCCCTACCGCGGCCGCGGGCCGCGGCCCGGGCGCCCTCTGCGTGATGGCGGGCGCCCCCCCCGCGGGCCCCCACCTCGTCGCGGCGGCGATCCGGTCCAGCATGTCCGGCACGCGGTCGAACAGTGCGGCGACGGTCTGCTCACGGAACCTTCGTACGTCCTGAAGAGGCAGCTCCTGGAGGAAGCCGAGACGGCCTTTGTCCACGTCCAGGAGCGCGGCGATCTTCTCGATCTCGGCGCGGCTCTGCAGGACTTCGGGGGCGGCGCGGTTCTGCGGGACCTCGGGGTCGGCGTGGTTCTGCGGTGGTTCGGGGGCGGCGTGGTTCTGCGGTACTTCGGGGGCGGCGCTGTGCGATGAATCCATGGCGGGGCCTCCGATTCAGCGGAACAGGATGCGGCGGACGGGGCCGCGGGCGAGTGCGGGCACCAGCTTGAGCGCGTCCTCGGCGGCCTCGTTCAGGCCGGCCGCCTGACTCTCGCGCCGGGCGCGCAGGGCGTCCGTGAGAACGCCGACCTGCCCGGGCGTCAGCCGCCCGAAGCTCTCCGGAAGCGCATCCCTCAACTCGGTGCTCAACTGCGCCGTGCCTTCCGTACTCACGGGACCTCCAGGGCGGAGCGTGGCCGATGGGGCGGTGGTCCAGAGAGTCCTGCGTATTTGACTATTAGTCAATACGAGGCGCGGTACGGGGCCGGCAGGCGCGGACTCCGCGCCTGCCGGGGTAAATCGTCATCCCGCCCGGGCCCCGGTCAATCCCGCCCAGATCCCAGTCAGTCCCGCCCGGCCTCCTGCGTCGTGTTGAGGATGTTCACGCCCTGGAACAGCGCCGAAGGACAGCCGTGCGACACCGCCGCCACCTGACCCGGCTGCGCCTTCCCGCAGTTGAACGCCCCGCCGAGCACGTACGTCTCGGGCCCGCCGACCGCCGCCATCGAGCCCCAGAAGTCGGTGGTCGTCGCCTGGTACGCCACATCGCGCAGCTGGCCTGCCAGTCGACCGTTCTCGATCTTGAAGAAGCGCTGGCCGGTGAACTGGAAGTTGTACCGCTGCATATCGATCGACCACGAGCGGTCGCCGACCACATAGATCCCGCGCTCGACCCCCGCGATCATCTCGTCGGTCGAGGGCCCTTCGGGCGCGGGCCGCAGCGACACATTGGCCATCCGCTGCACCGGGACATGCCCGGGGGAGTCGGCGTAGGCGCAGCCGTTGGAGCGCTCGAAGCCGGTCAACTTCGCGATACGGCGGTCCAGTTGGTAACCGACAAGCGTGCCGTCCTTCACCAGGTCCCAGGACTGCCCGGCCACGCCCTCGTCGTCGTACCCGACGGTCGCCAGGCCGTGCTCGGCGGTCCGGTCACCGGTCACGTTCATGATCTCGGAGCCGTACTTGAGCTTGCCGAGCTGGTCGAAGGTCGCGAACGACGTGCCCGCGTACGCCGCCTCGTAGCCGAGCGCCCGGTCCAGCTCGGTGGCGTGCCCGATCGACTCGTGGATGGTCAGCCACAGATTCGACGGGTCCACGACCAGGTCGTAGCGCCCCGCCTCGACGCTCGGCGCCCGCATCTTCTCGGCCAGGAACTCCGGAATCTGCGCCAGCTCCTTGTCCCAGTCCCACACGCCCTGCCCGAGGTACTCCCAGCCGCGCCCCACCGGCGGCGCGATGGTCCGCATCGAGTCGAACTCGCCGGTCCGCTCGTCCACGGCCACCGCGGTCAGCTGCGGATGCAGCCGCACCCGCTGCTGGGTGGTGACGGTGCCCGCGGTGTCCGCGTAGAACTTGTTCTCCTGCACGGTCAGAAGCGAGGCATCCGCATGCGCGACCCCCTCGGCCGCGAGCAGCCGCGCACTCCAGTCGGCGAGCAGCGCGGACTTCTCCGCGTCCGGCACATCGAAGGGATTGATCTCGTACGAGGAGATCCACTCCCTGTCGGCATGGACCGGCTCGTCCGCCAGCTGCACGCTCCCCCAAGGACTTCGTCCAGGGGGTACCCCCACGTCCGAACCGGCAGCCTTGATCACCTGCGCCGACAGCTTCGCCATCGCGACCGCCTGCGAGGCCACCTTCGCGGCCGCGTCCATCGTCAGATCGACCCCGGAGGCGAACCCCCAGCTGCCGCCGTGCACCACTCGTACGGCATAACCCAGATCTGTCGTGTCCGACGACCCGGACGGCTTGGCGTCCCGCAGCCGCCAGGAGGCGCTGCGCACCCGCTCGAAGCGGAAGTCCGCGTGCTGGGCCCCGAGCGCACGGGCCCGGGCGAGGGCGGCGTCGGCGAGCGCGCGCAAGGGGAGTGCGGTAAAGGTCGCATCGATGGCATGAGGGGCTGTGGGCACTTCGGGCACCACCCTTTCCGTAGGGACCTTCTGGCAGGACTTCTGCGCAGGCGCTTCTGTGCAGGTGCTCTGCGCGGGCACTTCTGTAGGGACCCGACAGGGACTGCTCCGTGCCACTGTCAGTGACCGATTCTCCGTAACCGCGGCGGGCCAGATAAGTTTCCGGGTATCCGACCACTATCGAAAGGGTGATCCGTTGAGCCGCTCGGTTCTCGTCACCGGAGGAAACCGGGGCATCGGCCTCGCCATCGCCCACGCGTTCGCCGAGGCCGGCGACAGGGTCGCGATCACATACCGCTCGGGCGACCCCTCGGACCTGGAGAAGGCAGGCTTCCTCGCGGTCAAGTGCGACATCACCGACACCGAGCAGGTGGACCAGGCCTACAAGGAGATCGAGGAGAAGCACGGTCCCGTCGAGGTGCTCGTCGCGAATGCCGGCGTCACCAAGGACCAGCTCCTCATGCGGATGTCCGAGGAGGACTTCACCTCCGTCCTGGACACCAACCTCACCGGCACCTTCCGTGTGGTCAAGCGCGCCAACCGCGGCATGCTGCGCGCCAAGAAGGGCCGCGTCGTCCTGATCTCCTCGGTGGTCGGTCTGCTCGGCTCCGCGGGCCAGGCGAACTACGCCGCCTCCAAGGCCGCCCTCGTCGGCTTCGCGCGCTCGCTCGCCCGTGAGCTGGGCTCGCGCAACATCACTTTCAACGTCGTCGCACCGGGTTTCGTCGACACCGACATGACCAAGGTGCTCACCGACGAGCAGCGCGCGGGCATCGTCTCGCAGGTGCCGCTCGGCCGGTACGCGCAGCCGGAGGAGATCGCGGCCGCGGTCCAGTTCCTGGCCTCCGACAACGCTTCGTACATCACTGGTGCCGTCATCCCCGTTGACGGCGGATTGGGCATGGGTCACTGACCATGAGCGGAATTCTCGACGGCAAGCGCATCCTCATCACGGGTGTGCTGATGGAGTCCTCCATCGCCTTCCACGCCGCCAAGCTGGCGCAGGAGCAGGGCGCGGAGATCATCCTGACCGCCTTCCCGCGGCCGACGCTCACCGAGCGCATCGCGAAGAAGCTGCCCAAGCCGACCACGGTCCTCGAGCTCGACGTCACCAACGACGAGCACCTCGCCGGCCTCGCCGACAAGGTCCGCGCCGATCTGGGCGGCCTCGACGGCATCGTGCACTCCATCGGCTTCGCGCCGCAGGACGCCCTGGGCGGCAACTTCCTCGACACCCCCTTCGAGTCGGTGTCGACGGCCATGCACGTCTCCGCGTACTCGCTGAAGTCCCTGACGATGGCCTGCAAGCCGCTCATGGAGAACGGCGGCTCGGTCGTCGGCCTCACCTTCGACGCGCAGTTCGCCTGGCCGCAGTACGACTGGATGGGCCCGGCCAAGGCCGCCCTGGAAGCGACCAACCGCTACATGGCGCGCTACCTCGGCCCGGAGAACATCCGCTGCAACCTGGTCTCGGCGGGCCCGCTCGGCTCGATGGCCGCGAAGTCCATCCCGGGCTTCTCCGACCTGGCCTCGGTCTGGGACAACCGCTCCCCGCTGGAGTGGAAGCTGGACGACCCGGAGCCCACCGGCCGCGCCATCGTCGCCCTGCTCTCGGACTGGTTCCCGAAGACCACGGGCGAGATCATCCACGTCGACGGCGGTCTGCACGCCGTGGGTGCCTGATTTCTTGTACGGGTGGGGGCGTCGTCCTTGTGACGGCGCCCCCTTCGCGTTGGCGCGGGCCCGTCGGCGCGGGCCCGTTGTCAGTGGGCGTCGGTAGCCTTGGAAGGGCTCGGCCCCCGGGAGGGAGGGGTCCGTCCAGCCACCAGGCCACCGGCGCCCGCCGCCCGTTCGGCCCCCCTCGCCCTGCGCCCCGCCCCCGAACACCGCACTCTGGAAGTCCAGTTCCCCCCCTTGAGGTGCAGCCGCGACGGCAGTGACTGCCGTGACGCGGTACGGCCGAGGAGGTCTTCCGAGTGGTGCGCAGAACGCGGCGGTACGGACCCCTCCTCGCGGGGCTGAGCCTGCTGCTGTTCCTGCCGTCCGGCACCGCGCCCACGCCGGCCGCCGCCGAGCCCGCCCCGCCGGGGCGCCCCTTCGGGTCGGCCTGCCGCACCGCCGTCGAGGGCGGCCGCGGCACGGCGTACTGCCACAACCCCTATCCCCCGGCGGATCACGTACGTCTGCACATCGAGTGCGACCGGTGGTGGGACATCGACTCGGACGCGGTGGCGGTCGCGGCGGAACCCGCGCTGACCGTGCGTCTGACCGGGCGCTGCTGGAAGGAAGTCCGCTCGGCCTGGGTCAGCCACAACCCCGTGCCTTGACGCCTCAGCGGTCCCGGAAGCGCTCCGGGCCGCACAGGAACGGATAGCTCGCCGCCTCCGTCGCCGCGGCCTCGGCGTTCCCGCCGCGGATCGCGTCGAGCAGCCGCGTGTGGTCCATGTGGTTCTCGGGCCGCAGCGTCTCGCCGATGTCGTCGCGCAGCCAGGACCGCAGCACATCGCCCAGATCCGCGTACAGATCCGTCAGGACGTCGTTGTGCGCGGCCGACACCACCGCGAGGTGGAAGGTCGCGTCCGCGTCGACGAACGCCTCGCGGTCACCGGACTCCCAGGCCTCCTCACGCCGTACGAGCAGGGCGTCCAGCTGCTTGAGATCGCGCTCGGTGCGCCGCTCGGCGGCCAGCTTGGCGCCGGCCGACTCCAGCGTGGCGCGCAGCTCGGCGATATGGCGGGGATCGGCGTCGGCGAAGCGCTGCTGCATCACGCCGGCCAGCTCGCTCGTGGCGACGACATACGTGCCCGAGCCCTGGCGGATGTCGAGGAGTCCGTTGTGCGCGAGCGCGCGTACAGCCTCGCGCACGGTGTTACGGGCGACGCCCAGCTGCTCGACCAGCTCCGGCTCGGTGGGGATGCGTGACCCGACCGGCCACTCGCCCGAGGTGATCTGGTTCCTGAGCTCGGCGATCACCTGGTCGGCGAGTGCCGAGCGCCGAGGGGACGACAGGGGCATGGGGCTCTTCCTTCGGCGCGAGGCGATACGGGATGACCGTACAGCCGACCGTGCCGCGGGCGTGGCCCGGGACCGACTGGACAGCCAATCATCCCATGATTCTATGATGGCTCCCATGGTCAGTGAGAAGTCGACAGTTCTGCCCGCGTCCGAAGCGGCCCCGAGCAGCGGTGCACAGCCCGGGCCCGCCCCGGCCGCGCGCACCTGGGCTGTGCCCTTCGTGATCGCCGGCATCGTCCTGGCCGCCCTGAATCTGCGCCCGGCCATCACCAGCCTCGGCGCCCTGCTCGAAGAGGTACGCGTCGGACTCGGCATGAGCGGCTCCGTCGCCGGTGTCCTCACCTCCGTGCCGCCCCTGTGCTTCGCCGTCTTCGGCAGCCTCGCCCCGCGCCTGGCCCGGCGCTTCGGACCGGTGGCCGTGGTCTGCGGCGGCATGGCCGCGATAGCCACCGGCCTGCTCGTACGCCCCTTCACCGGCAGCACCGCGGCCTTCCTCGCCACCAGCGCGCTGGCGCTCGCGGGCATAGCGGTCTCCAACGTGCTGATGCCGGTGGTCATCAAGGAGTGGTTCCCGCAGCGCGTCGGCTCGATGACCGGGCTCTACTCGATGGCCCTGGCGCTCGGCACCTCGCTCGCGGCCGCGATCACCGTGCCGGTGACCGAGGCGCTCGGCGGCAACTGGAAGACGGGGCTTGCCGTTTGGGCCGCGCTGGCCGCCGCCGCGGTGCTGCCGTGGCTGCCGGTGCTGCGGGGGCGCCGGTCGGACGCCGCCGAGCAGACCGCGGAGCGGGCCGCCGGGCCGCAACCCGCGTCGAAGCTGCGGATCACGCGCAGCCGTACCGCGTGGGCCCTGGCCGTGTTCTTCGGGCTCCAGGCCACCGGTGCGTACATCACGATGGGCTGGATGCCGCAGATCTTCCGTGACGCCGGGGTCTCGGCCGGGACGGCGGGTGTGCTGCTCGCGATCACCATGGCCGTGGGCGTGCCGCTGTCGTTCGTGATCCCGCGGATGGCGGCCCGGATGAACCACCAGGGCCCGATCGTCGTCGCCCTCGGCGTCTGCGGTCTCATCGGCTACACCGGCCTCTACCTCGCCCCCGCGGGCGGTGCCTGGGTGTGGGCGTTCGTGCTCGGCGTCTCCAACTGCTCGTTCCCGCTGGCCCTGACGATGGTCGGAATGCGGGCCCGTACGGGCCCGGGCGTGGTGCAGCTGTCGGCCTTCGCGCAGAGCGCGGGCTATCTGCTCTCGATCCCGGGACCGCTGCTCGTCGGTGTGCTGTACCAGCACAGTGGCGGCTGGGAGGCGCCGATCGTGCTGATGGGTGCGCTGCTCGTGCCGCAGATCCTCTTCGGCGTGATGGCCGGGCGGCAGCGGACCGTCGAGGACGAGTGCGCGGGCTGAAGCCTCCGCAGGCGTGACCCCGGCGGCGGGGGAGTGCGCAAAGGGTGCGAGACTGGCCGTATGCCTGTGCTCGACCCGCACCCCAAGAACGGCCAGAAGAAGCTGCTCGCCGTGTTCGGCGCCATGATGGCCATCACCGTGATCATCGGCATCATCGCCACGATCGTCTCGCCCTGACGCGGTCGCTTCAAGCCACGCCGCGTGCCGCCCGATCCGCGCTTCCCGTCTCCATGGTGGGGCTAGCTCCACCATCCCCTAGGGGGCTGGTGTCAGGGTCAAGTGGGTGGATCACCGGATGGGTTGGAGGCCCGCGCTTCCGTAGGTTCTTCAGTAAGCCGCGCAGCATCGAATTGCGGCTCCGCCGCGTGGTGCGGCGGACAGACCTGAAGACCCGGAGGCGTCATGTCGGCCCCAGCGCACACCCGCTCCCCGCAGCAGGCCCGCGCCCAGGCCCGGCTGCCCTGGTGGGGAATCGTCCTGCCGGTGATCGCCTTCGCCGTGCTGTTCATGATCGTGCTGCACCCCGCGGAGGCACAGGCCGCGACCGGTGATCCCGCGGTCGGGGACCTCCTCGGGCGGCTCAAGGAAACCTTGATGTTCCGCATCCCGTGAGGATGTTCCGCATCCCCGTGAGCCGGCCGTCACCCTTCAAGGGGGAGCCCGTCAACTCCCTGCGCCGCGTGGAGCGTTTCGTGCGAAGCTGGGACACATGAGTGTCGATACACCGCGCAGGCTCGTCCTCCTCAGGCACGCCAAGGCCGACTGGCCCCAGATCGCCGACCACGAAAGGCCGTTGGCCGAGCGGGGCCGCAAGGACGCCCCCGCCGCGGGCCGTCGGCTCGCGGAGAGCGCGATCGCCTTCGACCTGGCCGTCTGCTCCACGGCCGCCCGCACCCGGGAGACCTGGAAGCTGGCCGTGGGCGAGCTGCCGCAGCGCCCGAAGACCGTGTACGAGGAGAGGGTGTACGAGGCCTCTCCGGGCGAGCTGATCGCCGTGCTCAACGAGACACCGGACGACGTCGCCGACCTGCTCCTGATCGGCCACAACCCGGGCGTGCACGGCCTGGCCGACGTCCTCGCGGGCTCGACCGAGGGCGACGCCGGGGTCCGCATGGAACGCCGTGGGTTCCCGACCTCGGCGCTCGCGATGCTGACCTTCAAGGGGTCGTGGAAATCCCTGGAGCCCGGCGTGGCGACGCTGTTCGACTACTGGGCTCCGAACGAGTAAGGCGCCAACTCGCTTCATCCGATACGTGATCGAGGGCCCCGGCGCTTTGCTGGGGCCCTCACCGTTGTCTGCGCGTTCCTGGCGTGCGTGTTGCCTACGCGTTCCTGGCGTGCGTGTTGCCTATGCGTCCCTGGCGTCCGCGGTGCCTACGCGTCCCTGGCGTCCGCCGCCTCGACCTCTTCGCGCGTGACGCCCAGGAGGTAGAGCACGGTGTCGAGGAACGGGAAGTTCACCGCGGTGTGCGCGGCCTCCCGTACGACCGGCTTGGCGTTGAACGCGACGCCGAGACCTGCCGCGTTGAGCATGTCGAGGTCGTTGGCGCCATCGCCGATCGCCACCGTCTGCGCGAGCGGTACGCCGGCCTCCGCGGCGAAACGGCGCAGGAGACGGGCCTTGCCGGCCCGGTCCACGATGTCACCGGTGACCTTGCCGGTCAGTTTGCCGTCGACGATCTCCAGGGTGTTGGCGTGCGCGAAGTCGAGCCCCAGGCGCTCCATCAGATCATCCGTGACCTGTGTGAACCCGCCTGAGACCACGCCGACTTGGTACCCGAGCCGCTTGAGCGTGCGCACCAGGGTCCGCGCGCCGGGCGTGAGCCGCACCTCGGCCCGCACCTTCTCGACGACCGAGACGTCAAGCCCCTCGAGCAGGGCCACGCGGGCGTGCAGCGACTGCTCGAAGTCCAGCTCGCCGCGCATCGCGGCGTTGGTGACCTCGGCGACCTGCTCCTCGCAGCCGGCGTGTGCCGCGAACAGCTCGATGACCTCGTCCTGGATGAGCGTCGAGTCGACATCCATCACGACGAGCCGCTGCGCGCGCCGGTGCAGACCCGCCGAGACCACCGCGACATCGACACCGAGCGCCGCGGCCTCGGGGGCGAGCGCGGTGCGCAGCGGCTCGGTCGGGGTGCCGGAGACGGCGAACTCCACGGCGGTCACGGGGTACTTGGCGAGCCGGAAGATGCGGTCGATGTTGCCGCCGGTCGCGGTGATCCGCGCGGCGATCGCGGCGGTGGACTCGGCGGTCAGGGGGTGGCCGAGCACGGTGACGTGCGAGCGGCCCTCGCCGCGCGGCCGGTTGTCGCCCACACCCGAGATGATCTCGGCCTGCAGCTTCAGCGAATCGGCCCAGCTGTGCACGGTCGACCGCAGCTCGCCCTCGAGCCCGGCGGCGGGCTCGGTGACGAGCGCGCAGAGCACGATCCGTCCCCGGGTGACGACCTGTTCGAGGTCGACGACGTCCACGGAGAAGGCGGCAAGGGTGTCGAAGAGCCCGGCGGTGATACCGGGCCGGTCCTTGCCGAAGATCTTGACGAGGAGAGTGGGGACATCGGCGGTGGCCTGCGGGGGCTGCGGTGCGCTCATGGTGGGGAACACGGTAGCGGGCGCGGGTGAACGGTCGGTGAGGTGTCCCGGGTGGTGGACACACCTCGGCCCCTGCGGCGTTTGACCGGATCCGAACGAGGTTCGGATGCGGGAGTCCGGGGCGCGGCCCCGGTTTCGAGCAGGGCAGCCCCCGGTTTCGCGAAGGGGCGGGCAGGGGGGGATCACCGCCTCCGCCGACCACCCCCAGGCGGCCGCTCATCCGGAGGCGCAGGCGGCGGGTCACGGAACTCATCCGGCAGCTGCAGATACGGATTCGTCTGCGGATTGGCCGGCCGGAACGGCGGCGCCGGATCGTAGGGCCCGGATACCCCGGCCCCTTCCGCCGGATCGGCCGTCGACCCGGACGGCCCGGGCACACCCGTCCCGCCCGCCTCGGCAAACCCCGCCGCCCGCCCACCCGCGGCCCCGCTCGCGTAAGCCAGGAGCGCCCCGAGCCCCCCGGCCCCCGCTCCCCAGACGGCCCCGAGCAGCAGCCCCATCCCGGCCTGCCCCTGCAGCGACAGCCCCGCTCCGAAGGCGTCGAACCCGAGCACGGACAGCGACGCGTCCGCGGACACCGAGGTGAGCCACACCATGAGCGGGACGACCAGGGCGGTCACGGCACCGAGCCGTACCGCACACCGCCCCGCGAACCCCGCCGCCGACAGGGGGCCCACCGGCGTACGCGCCGCCGTGAGCACCCCCGCGAACAGCATCATCACCGCGACCGCCACCACCAGCAGCCACACCCGGCCGTCGAGCTCGGCAAGCCGTCCGACCGTCGCCGGCTCGTCCGCGGAGGCGGTGAAGAACTCGTCGAGCGGCGCCGGAAGAACCTCGGCCAGCGCGCCCGTCGCCTTGCCGTCCCAGGGCACGAACATGCCGAGCGGCACCGCGAGCCACACCCCGTTGGGCGCCCCGAGCAGCGCGGCCCCCGCGATCCGCCCGGGGTGGTCGTCGCCGATCGCCGCGTACGCCGCGGCCGCGAGCCCCGCCGCCACCGCCACCAACAGCACGGTCACCAGCGCCGAGACGGCCGGCCGCACGGCCCGGTGCAGGAACGTCAGCGCCGCCGGAAGGGGCGTACGCCGGGAGACGAGCAGCGCGATGACCAGCACCCCGAGCACCCACACCAGGGCACCGAGCAGCGAAGGACCCGTGTCCACGGTGAAGCCGACCGCCGCCTCGGCCTCGACGAGACCGCCGAGCCGGTCCGGCAGCAGCTCGCCGATTCCGCCCGGCAGATCGTCCGTGAGCCCGCCGTCCGGGAGTTGGTCGAGTCCGAGCGAGGCGCCGTCGAGGGTGATGACGTCGTGGCCGGCCCAGGCGAGCCCGGCGATCATCGCGAGGAAGAGCACCGCCACCGCGCAGGCCCGCGCGGCCAGCTCCCGGGGCGAGATCTCAACTCCGAGGGCGCGCAAGGACCGTAGGAAGAAGAAGGCGAGCAGGAGCGCGCCGGCCAGGCCGACTCCCAGCGGAGTCACCTCTATCGCGGTGGTCGCCTCCGCACCCTCCAGACCGAACGCCGAGACATCGCCCGACGGTGTCACCGAACCGCCCGCGCCGAGCACCACGGCCGCCGCCGTCATCGGTCCGAGCGAACCCGCGGTGTCGGCGCCGAGCAGATGGAGACCGAGCGCCGCGACGCCGGCCATGCCGACGAGCGCCCAGCTGACACAGGCGATCGCTGTGAGCAGCACATCTCCCCAGCGAATACGCCGTACTTGGCCGGCCGCCGCACTCGACCGCGTCGTGCTCATCGGCCGTCCCCCGATCCGTGGAGCTTTGTCTGTTTGAACCGGACAGTCCGTTTGGGGCGTTTACTGAAGGTTGCGCATGATCCGCGTGCACTGATGCGTGATTACCACTCTCCGGGGCGGTTTCCGGACCGTCAACGGGGCGAACAATGAGGCAGCTACGGACTCTTCACAAGGCCCGACTTTCGGACAGGGGGCTGAGCCTGAAATAGTTCCCCACGATGTTCGACATCCCTAGACTCCCCATGACGGGGCCAATCGGGGGACAACGTAGTGGGGCATGGAGTGCCGGAACTCGTACTGGAATTGAACGGACGGACCTGGACCCTGGATCCGTCCAGGTCATACACGCTCGGACGCGACCCGGGCGGTGATGTGGCGATCGACGACGCGCGGGTTTCCTGGCGTCACGCCACCATCAGCTGGGGCGGCCGGAGTTGGGTCATCGAGGACCATGGTTCGACGAACGGAACGTTCGTCCAGGGCCAGCGGATCCATCAGATGGAGATCGGTCCGGGCTCGGCGGTGCACCTGGGCAACGCCACGGACGGCCCGCGTCTGAAGCTCACCGGGGCGGGCGCCGCCGCGGCGGTCGCTCCCCAGCAGGCCCCCGCACAACAGGCGCAGCAGCAGGCGCGCCAGCCCCAGGCCGCGCCCCAGCAGGGCGGCCCCGGCTGGTCGCAGCAGCAGCAGCACCAGCCGCCGGCGCCGCAGCAGGGCGTACCCCAGCAGCAGGGCTGGCAGCAGCAGCCTTCGCCGCAGGTCCCGCAGCAGGGTGGCTCCGCGGGGGCGCCGCCGGTCTACGGGGACCGCAGCCCCACCACGTTCCACCAGCTGGCCCTCGGCCGCGTGATGCGGATCGGCCGTGCGCTCGAGAACGAGCTGGTCGTCTCCGACCTCCAGGTCTCGCGCCACCACGCAGAGTTCCACGCGACGCCCGACGGCCGGATGGAGATCCGCGACCTCGGCTCGCACAACGGCACTTATGTCAACGGTATGCCGGTCGCCAAGGGCGGCACCGCCCTGCTCGGCCCCAACGACATCGTCGGTGTCGGCCACTCGACCTTCCGTGTCGTGGGCGGCCAGCTCGAGGAGTTCGTCGACACCGGTGAGGTCTCCTTCTCGGCCCGCCATCTGACGGTCACCGTGGACGGTGGCAAGCAGATCCTCAAGGACGTCTCCTTCGGTGTACCGGAGAAGTCGCTGATCGCCGTCATCGGCCCCTCGGGCTCCGGCAAGTCGACGCTCCTGAAGGCGCTCACCGGGTACCGCCCGGCCAATCAGGGCGACGTCCTCTACGACAACCGAAACCTGTACAAGCAGTTCGCCGAGCTGCGCCAGCGCATCGGTCTGGTCCCGCAGGACGACATCCTGCACAAGGAGCTGACCGTACGGACCGCGCTGAAGTACGCGGCCAAGCTGCGTTTCCCCGCGGACACCACGCAGGCCGAGCGCTCCGCCCGGATCGACGAGGTCCTGCGCGAGCTCAAGCTCGACATCCACAAGGACAAGAAGATCACCTCGCTCTCGGGTGGTCAGCGCAAGCGTGTGTCGGTCGCCCTCGAGCTGCTCACCAAGCCGTCGCTGATCTTCCTGGACGAGCCCACCTCGGGTCTCGACCCGGGCATGGACCGCGACGTCATGCAGCTGCTTCGCGGTCTCGCGGACGACGGCCGCACCGTCCTTGTCGTCACGCACTCGGTGGCCGAACTGGCCATCTGCGACAAGCTGCTCGTGATGGCGCCCGGCGGCGCCGTGGCCTACTTCGGCCCGCCGGAGGAAGCGCTCAACTTCTTCGGCTACAGCACCTGGGCCGATGTGTTCTCGGCGTTCGAGAACTACCGCGACTACGACTGGGCGGGCCGCTGGAAGGGCTCGCAGCACTACCAGATGTACGCGGCCGACATCGACGCCGTCGCCGCGCAGCCGGTGCAGATGCCGCAGATGCAGGCGATGAAGCCGCCGAAGCCGCAGGGCTGGTTCGCGCAGCTGTTCACGCTGGTGCGCCGCTATGTCTCGGTGATCGCGTCCGACAAGGGCTTCATGGCCCTGATGGTGATCCTGCCCGCGGTCCTCGGCGTGGTCTCCACGCTGATCAACCCCGACCACGGCCTCAACCCCGGACCGAGGGGCCCGAACCCGGGCGCCGCCACCGTCCTGCTCATCCTTGCCGTCGGCGCCTGTTTCGCGGGTGCCGCCAACTCGGTACGTGAGCTGATCAAGGAACGGGTCATCTACGAACGGGAACGGGCCACGGGCCTGTCCCGCTCCGCGTACCTGATGTCCAAGGTGATCGTGCTCGGTGTGATCACCGCGCTGCAGGGCGCGCTCATCGCCGCCATCGGCGTCGGTGTGTCCGAGGTGCCCAGCGAGGGCCTGATCCTCGGCTCGTCCGTGAAGGCCGAGCTCGCCCTGCCGATCATGGCCCTCGGCTTCACCTCGATGATGTTCGGCCTGGTCATCTCCTCGCTGGTGAAGACCGCCGAGAAGACCATGCCGCTCCTGGTGATGTTCGCGATCATCCAGGTCGTCTTCACCGGCTGCCTCGTCAC
Source organism: Streptomyces sp. N35 (assembly GCF_016464295.1). Taxonomy (NCBI): domain Bacteria; kingdom Bacillati; phylum Actinomycetota; class Actinomycetes; order Kitasatosporales; family Streptomycetaceae; genus Streptomyces; species Streptomyces sp. N35. The sequence continues at coordinate 53,999 of NZ_JAEIMH010000052.1, forward strand.
GCTCAACGGCCAGATCGGCGTCAACCAGCTCTCCTTCCTGATGCCGGCCCGCTGGGCGGTGGCCGCCGCAGGCTCCTCGCTGGACCTGAACAAGCTGTTCCCCAACGAGGACGACCCCACCTTGAAGGACCCGCTGTGGGAGCCCGAGGCGGCCACGTGGCTCCTCGACATGGGCTGCCTGCTCGCGATCGGCGTGGTGCTCGGCTTCATCGTGGCCCGGCTGCTGCGCCGGCACGAGCCCGAGGTCATGCGGAAGTAACCGCTGTCGTACGACGCCGAAGGGCGGCACCTCGTGTGGGGTGCCGCCCTTCGGCGTTGCTGGAGCGGTGCTGTAAGCCGCGTCGCAGCAGCCGCGTCGCAGCAGCCGCCTCGCTGTAGCGCTGAGCAGGCTCAGTAGGCGCTGTTCACGTTGTCGATCGAGCCGTAGCGGTCGGCCGCGTAGTTGGACGCGGCGACGAGGTTGGCGACCGGGTTGTACTGGTTGTGCTCGGTTCCGTCGACGTGGTACGCGTCGAAGGTCGGCTTGATGATCTGCAGCAGACCGATGGAGGGCACGCCGTTCTGGGCGTTGATGTCCCAGTTGTTGATGGCGTTGGGGTTGCCGGACGACTCGCGCATCACGTTCTTGTAGATGCCGTTGTACGTGCCGGGTATGCCTTCCTTCTTCATGATGTCGAGGGCCTGGCGGATCCAGCCGTCGAGGTTGTTGGCGTAGACCGGCTTGCGGGCGGCGGCCCGGCTCGCGGCCTCCTTCGCCTCGCGCTCCTTCTTCGCCTTGGCGTCGGCCTCGGCCTTGGCCTCGGCTTCCGCCTTGGCCTTGGCGTCGGCCTCGGCCTTCGCCTGCTTCGCGGCAGCGTCGTCGGCGTCCTTGGCGGCCGCGACGTGCTGCTTGGCGACGGTGGCCTGGACGTCCTTGTTGACGGTGAAGGCGACGGGCGCGGCGGAGATGTCGGCGGCGGCCTGCGAGGTCTCGGTGGCGTTGCCCGGCACGACGGAGACCGCGAGAGCAGCGGCGCCGAGGACGGCGACGCCGGCCATCGAGATCTTCTGGCTCTTGGTCAGGGCAGCCTGGCCAGTGGTGCGGTGCTTGGGCATGACGAATGGACCTCTTCGAATAGCGGGGTCGCTCGCCTTTCCGTACCGGAAGCGAATTCCGGCTTTCCCGCGCTGTGGCCTGTTGAGCCACGGCGCCGAGCGACGGGAGCCATTCTTAGCGGCCGCAAAATTCCGTGGCAAAGGTGTGACGTACGAAGGCGCTTAGTGGATCATGTGCCGGGACCTAAGTCCTGAATAGGGCGTTCTGGCCGACCAGAGGCCCCCTAGGGGTCTACTAGGGGGCCTCGTAAGTGACCTGCGTCCTATGCGCGGGCTCACATCGAACACGTAACAGTCTCACCAAACGTTGCCAGAGCAATTCAGTGAGTCACAGCCCTCATTCGGAAGGATGAGGTGACTGTCCCCGAACTCATGCCAGAGGTAGAGCCCCTGTACTGCCTGCGCATAAGAACGCTCCAACGCGGGCTTTCCCGCAATGGCTTCGAGCATCAGAAGATGTGACGCCTCGGGCTCGTGCAGCCCGGTGATGAGTCCGTCCACCACCCGCACCCCGCGCTCCGGAGTCACCACGAGGTCCGTCCAGCCCGCGGCCGGCCGCACCACACCGTCGCCGCCGGCAGCCGACTCGACGGCACGTACGCCGGTCGTGCCGACCGCGATGATCCTGCCGCCGCCCGCCTTCGCCGCGTTGATCAGCCGGGCGGAGGCGGCAGGCACCTCGAAGCGCTCGGGATACGGCGGCTCATGCGCCTCCGCGGAAGCGACGCCCGTATGCAAGGTGACCGGAGCGAACTGCACACCCCGGCTCACCAGCTCCGCCACAAGGCGCGCGGTGAACGGCCGCCCCGCGCTCGGCATCTCCGCCGAGCCGATCCCGCCGGGCTGCGGCAGCGCGAACACCGTCTGATACGCGGCCAGGGGCTGGTCCCTCCTCGTGTACGAGTAGCGGATGGGCCGCCCGTACCGGTCGAGCAGACCCGGCACGTCCGCCGCCACCCGCGCCCACCACAGCCGCGTCCCCGTGGGATCCAGCGGCTCCTCCAGTACGAGGGCGGCTCCGCCCTCCAAGGTCACCACCCCCGGCCCGCCCGTCCGCGCCCGCGTGGTGCCCCGCTCGTCCGGCTCCCGCAGCTCCACGGCCCAGCGCCCGTCGTCGCCGCGCGTGGAGAAGTGGACGACCACGCGCTCGGTACCGATCCGGCCGTCGACCGCGGCCGCCAGCGTCGGCGACGTATTGACGAGGAGAAGGTCGCCGGCGCGCAGCAGTCCGGGCAGCGCACGGAAGTCGTGGTGCGAGACCGCCGTGCCGCGCGAGACGAGCAGCCGCACCGAGTCGCGGTCGCGCCCCGGGCCGCGCTGCTCCGCGGGCTCGCGCGCCGAGAGCTCCCCGGGAACCCGCAGTGCGTCCAGGACGCTCATCGTGTCTCCAGGAGTGACGGCGCGGAGTACCGCCCGCTGGGCGGCCGCTCGTCGAGCAGCCGCAGGAACGCGGGCACGACCGTCTCCGGTTCGGGTCGTCCCGAGTCGTCGTCGAGCGGCACCGCGGCCTGATAGAGAGCGGTCCGCATGTCGCCCGGGTCCACCGCCCACACCCGCAGCCCCGGCTCCTCCACGCCGAGCACCGCGGTCAGCTGGTCGAGCGCCGCCTTCGAGGCCCCGTACCCGCCCCAGGTCTCGTACGCCTCGGCCGCAGCGTCCGAGCTCAGCGCGACGACCGCCCCGGCCGCCGACTCCCGCAGCAGCGGCAGCGCTTCCTGTACGAGACCGAGCGGCGCCACCACATTGGTCTCCAGGGCCTCGCGCAGCCCGTCGAGCGAGTGCTGTTCCAGGCGTACGAGCGGTTCCGCGCCCAGCACGCTCGCGTTGTTCACCAGCAGATCGAGCCCGCCGAGCTCCCGCGCCGCGGCGACGAGCGCCGACCGGTGCCAGGCGTCCGTGACCGTTCCCGGCAGCGCCACCACCCGCGTGCCGTACGTGCCGAGCTCCTCGGCCGCCTTCGCCAGCGCGTCCGGGGACCGCGCGTCGACGACAAGATCCCAGCCCCGTTCGGCGAGCGCGCCGGCGAGCGCCTTGCCGAACCCCTTCGAAGCCCCCGTGATGATCGCAACCGGCATGATGACCGTCCCCTCTGTACGTCGCTGCCCCCAACGTAGGAACCCGGACCTGCTCGGCACCTCGTACGCGAGGCCCGCTCGTACAAGGTCCTTCGGACTACGCCCCGGGTCCTAGCCGGAGGCGGTCGAAGGCCCGATACGGGTATCAGGACCCGCCGGTACGGTGTGTCCATGACCGACGGCCCCCGATCCGGCCTGTACGCCGTGAGCACCGCGCTCCTGGCGATGAGCAGGCATCTCGAAGTACGCGACGTCCTGAAGACGATCGTGGCCTCGGCCCGTGAACTCCTCGACGCCCAGTACGCGGCGCTCGGCGTGCCCGACGACCACGGAGGCTTCGCGCAGTTCGTGGTGGACGGGGTGAGCGACGAGCAGTGGAAGGCCATCGGCCCGCTGCCGCGCCAGCACGGCATCCTCGCCGCGATGCTGCACAAGGACGCGCCCGAGCGGCTCGCGGATGTCCGCGAGGACCCGCGCTTCGAGGGCTGGCCCTCCGCGCACCCCGATATGTCGGACTTCCTCGGCCTGCCCATCCGCGACGGCGACGAGACTCTGGGCGCCCTGTTCCTGGCGAACAAGAACTGCCCGAAGCCGGAAGGCGGTTGCGGCTTCACGGAGGAGGACGAGGAACTGCTCGGCATACTCGCCCAGCACGCCGCCATCGCCCTCACCAACGCCCGGCTCTACGAGCGCAGCCGCGAGCTCACGATCGCCGAGGAACGCACCCGCCTCGCCCATGAACTGCACGACGCCGTCAGCCAGAAGCTGTTCTCGCTGCGCCTGACCGCACAGGCGGCCGCCAAGCTGATCGACCGCGACCCGGTACGCGCCAAGGGCGAACTCCAGCAGGTCGCCGCCCTCGCCGCCGAAGCCGCCGACGAACTGCGCGCCGCCGTCACGGAGTTGCGGCCCGCCGCTCTTGACGAGGACGGTCTGGTCGCCACCTTGCGCACCCATATCCAGGTCCTCGACCGCGCCCACGCCCCACAGGTCACCTTCCGCTGCGAGGGCGTACGGGCCCTGCCCGCCTCGCAGGAGGAGGCCCTGCTGCGCGTCGCCCAGGAGGCCCTGCACAACGCGCTGCGCCACTCCGGCGCCGCCCGGGTCGACGTCGTACTGGAGAAGCGCGGCCAGGGAGCGGTGCTGCGGATCACCGACGACGGACAGGGATTCGAGCCGCGCGAGACCCGGCGGGCCGGGCGTCACCTCGGCCTTGTCTCCATGCGGGACCGGGCGAGCGGGGTCGGCGGCCGGCTCACGGTGGAATCGGCGCCCGGCAAGGGCACCACGATCGAGATGGAGGTGCCCGGTGGCTGAAGAGGAGAGGGGCGGCGTGAAGCGTCCCGTTGGAAGGGCGGTGGCGGGCGACGGGAGCGCGATCCGTGTCCTGCTCGTCGACGACCACCAGGTCGTACGCCGAGGACTGCGCACCTTCCTGGAGATCCAGGAGGACATCGAGGTCGTCGGCGAGGCCTCGGACGGCGCCGAAGGCGTCGAGCGCGCCGAGGAGTTGAAGCCCGACGTGGTCCTGATGGACGTCAAGATGCCCGGCATGGACGGCATCGAGGCGCTGCGCAAACTGCGCGAACTGGCCAACCCCGCCCGGGTGCTGATCGTCACCAGCTTCACGGAGCAGCGCACGGTCGTCCCCGCGCTCAAGGCGGGCGCGGCGGGTTACGTCTACAAGGACGTGGACCCCGATGCCCTCGCCGGCGCGATCCGCTCCGTCCACGCGGGGCACGTCCTGCTCCAGCCCGAGGTGGCCGGGGTGCTGCTCGCCCAGGACGAGGGCAACGGGGCGCAGGGGCGCGGCGGTTCACTCACCGAGCGCGAGCGCGAGGTGCTCGGCCTGATCGCCGACGGACGGTCCAACCGGGAAATCGCCCGCGCGCTCGTCCTGTCGGAGAAGACCGTCAAGACCCACGTATCGAACATCCTGATGAAACTCGACCTCTCCGACCGGACACAGGCCGCCCTGTGGGCCGTACGGCATGGACTGAACGGCTGATCAGGGGCGATCGCCGCTGGGCAGGACCGTTTCGTCAACGCCCGGATGCGGACCGTCGTGTTCCGGACTGAGATTCATACTGTCGTGTGGATGTCCCCTGGGCGGCGCATCCCGAGCGGACATGGGCCGTTCTCCTTGCATGCTGCGGCGGCTGGCCGTGGCACTCGCAAGGAGGACACAGAAGTGAAGAACCTGAAGAAGGCTGCAGCCGTCACGATGGTGGCGGGTGGCCTGGTTGCCGCCGGTGCCGGTCTCGCGTCCGCCACGGATGGTGCGCACGCCGACGGCAAGGCCACCAAGTCGCCGGGCGTCGCCTCGGGCAATGTCGTCCAGGTGCCGGTCCACGTGCCGGTCAACGCCTGTGGCAACACGGTGTCCGTGATCGGTCTCCTGAACCCCGCCTTCGGCAACGACTGCTTCAACGGCTGACGTTCGCCAAGGTCGAGGCACTGACCAACCGGCCCTCCAGGCACTGCCTGGGGGGCCGGTCGCGTGCCCGGGGTCTGTACGTCCAGGGGCGTGTGCGTCCGGGGTGCGCGCGTGCGAGGGCGTTCCGCAGATCTTCGGCCTATTGATCCAAACGGGGGGCATCCAGCGGCGGTCCGTGTCATCCGGACGGCCCATGCGTTCTTCAGCGTGCGACCCCGCGGCTGGGGTCGCTGAACACTGAACTCCCGCACTGTGTGCGGGACTTGTATGGAGGAACAACCCCATGAACTTCGCCAAGAAGGCCGCCCTGGTCGCCGCCGCCGCTTCGATGGCCGCGGGCGCCTCCGCCGGTGCCGCGTTCGCCGACTCCGACGCGGACGCCAAGGCCCTGCAGAACCCGGGCGTCGCCTCCGGCAACACCGTCCAGGTGCCGGCCCACGTGCCCGTGAACGTCAGCGGCAACTCCGCCAACGTCATCGGTGCGCTGAACCCGGCGTTCGGCAACGCTGCCTCGAACGTCAGCTGACCTTCAGCACCCCGAAGCCCCGCGAACACCTTCCGGTTCGCGGGGCTTTCCGCTGCCCCCGGGGGGTCAGCGGATCACTCTGCCCCGCCTGCGGGGACCGCCCTCCCCAGGCTGAGCGGACCGCCCCCACCCAGGCGAGCGGCCGACCCGCCCAGGTTCAGCGGACCGCCCCCACCAAGGCTCAGCCCCGCAACAGCTCCTCCACATAGGCGTTGTACGCGGCCACCTGCGCCCTGCGCGCCGTACGCTCCACCGGCCGCAGCGCCTCGGCCCGCGCCCCCATCTCGGAGGCGCTGACGGCCCCGCCGTGCCCGTTCTCCTGCGCCACGGAGATCAGCAGCCCGACCCGCTGCGCCAGCTCCAACACCCGTACCGCACGCGGCGGATACCCCGGAGCGAGCACCTCGCGCCCCCGCTCCGCGCGCGCCCGGTACGCGTCCACCGCCGCCTCGGCGACCGGCCCCGAGCCCGCGACGTCCAGCTTCGTGAGCAGCGCCGTCGCCTCCCGCAGCGCCTCGGCCAACTCACGCTCCGCCTCGCCGAGCGAGGGCACGTCGGGGGGCGGCGCCTCCCGCACCGGCAGACAGTGCCAGAGGACTTCCACGTGGACGTCGCCGTCGGGCCCCGCCTCGTACACCTCGGGTACGAGTCCGAGCGCGACCCCCTGGCAGATCACGGCCTCCTCCGCCTCGAGGGCCCGCGTGTTGAACTCCGCCGGTCCGCTCAGCCCCAGCGGATGCCCGGGCGCCGGCAGTGCGACCCGCAGCCCCTGGGCGCCGAGCGCCCGCAGCCGGCCGAGCGCGAGCGTCAGGCCGACCGGTCCCGCTTCACCCGGCACCCCCTCGACGCGGTGAACGGCGTCGTCGCCGACGATGGCGAGCACAGCCTCATCGGGCGAGACAAGTCCGGCAATCAGTGCATTACCCCAAGAGGCCAACTGGCCCGAGCGTGGTTCCGTGAGCATGGACACCAGACTAAGGACCGTACTGACGACAGGAGCCTCTCCCCGGTGGCGTAGGTTTTCCCTGGGGGCGGCGTTTACTGACGCTCGCAAGTTCCGATACGCATGGGAGACAGCACGCTCATGAGCGATGTGCTCGAGCTGGAGGACGTGTCCGTGGTCCGAGGGGGCCGCGCACTGGTGGACCAGGTCTCCTGGTCGGTGAAGGAGGGGGAGCGCTGGGTCATCCTCGGCCCCAACGGCGCCGGCAAGACGACGCTGCTCAATGTCGCCTCCAGCTACCTGTTCCCGAGCAAGGGCACCGCGACCATCCTCGGTGACACCCTCGGCAAGGTCGATGTCTTCGAGCTGCGCCCCCGTATCGGCATGGCCGGTATCGCCATCGCCGACAAGCTCCCCAAGAGCCAGACCGTCCTGCAGACCGTCCTCACCGCCGCGTACGGCATGACCGCCGGCTGGAACGAGCAGTACGAGGACGTCGACGAGCAGCGCGCCCGCGCCTTCCTCGACCGCCTCGGCATGTCCGACTTCCTGGACCGCAAGTTCGGCACCCTCTCCGAGGGCGAGCGCAAGCGCACCATGATCGCCCGCTCCTTGATGACCGACCCCGAGCTGCTGCTCCTGGACGAGCCGGCCGCCGGCCTCGACCTCGGCGGCCGCGAGGACCTGGTCCGCCGCCTCGGCCGCCTGGCGCGCGACCCCATCGCCCCCTCGATGATCATGGTCACGCACCACGTCGAGGAGATCGCCCCCGGCTTCACCCACGTCCTGATGATCCGCCAGGGCAAGGTCCTCGCCGCAGGGCCCCTGGAGCTGGAACTGACCTCCCGCAACCTGTCGTTGTGCTTCGGCCTCCCGCTCGTGGTCGAACAGGTCGGCGACCGCTGGACGGCGCAGGGCCTGCCCATCTCCTGACCCCGTAACAACCCGCACCGGAGAGCAGCACAGGGGCACGCGCACCCTGTCCCGGGCAGGGCCCCCGCCCCTACCATGAACACCATGGACGCTTGGGTGTGGTGGCTGATCGGCGCGGTAGTCCTGGGCATTGCGCTCGTGATCACCGCGATGCCCGAACTCGGGATGCTCTCCGCCGGCGCAGTGGCCGCCGCCGTGACCTACGGTCTCGGCGGCGATGTCGTCCTCCAGGTGATCGTCTTCGCCGCCGTCTCGGTCGCGGGGATCGCCGTCGTACGGCCGGTCGCCGCCCGCCATGGCGCACAGCGGCCCCAACTCGCCACCGGAGTGGACGCGTTGAAGGGCAAACAGGCCGTCGTCCTGGAACGGGTCGACGGCCGCGGCGGCCGGATCAAGCTCAACGGCGAGGTCTGGTCGGCCCGTTCACTCGACGCGGCGCAGGCGTACGACGTGGGCCAGCAGGTCGACGTGGTGGACATCGACGGTGCGACGGCGGTCGTGATGTAGCGGCAGCACTATCTGCCCGAACAGGGCTCGCGGCACACGCCGGTCTGACAGACTCGATCAGCAAGATCTTCCAGAGGTGCGCGAACCTCCCAGAGGTGCGCGGACCACGCGGCGTATTCAGGCTCGAAGGGCACGGGGAGCGCGATGCAACCGGTCATCATCGTCCTCATCATCCTGGTGGTGTTGGTCTTCATCGCCCTGATCAAGACGATCCAGGTGATCCCGCAGGCCAGCGCAGCCATCGTCGAGCGCTTCGGCCGCTACACCCGCACGCTGAACGCGGGACTGAACATCGTCGTCCCGTTCATCGACTCGATCCGCAACCGGATCGACCTGCGCGAACAGGTCGTCCCGTTCCCGCCCCAGCCGGTGATCACCCAGGACAACCTGGTCGTCAACATCGACACCGTCATCTACTACCAGGTGACCGACGCCCGGGCCGCCACGTACGAAGTCGCCTCCTACATCCAGGCGATCGAGCAGCTCACCGTCACCACGCTGCGCAACATCATCGGTGGCATGGACCTCGAGCGGACCCTGACCTCCCGCGAGGAGATCAACGCTGCGCTGCGCGGCGTCCTCGACGAGGCCACCGGCAAGTGGGGCATCCGCGTCAACCGCGTCGAGCTCAAGGCGATCGAACCGCCCACCTCCATCCAGGACTCGATGGAGAAGCAGATGCGCGCCGACCGTGACAAGCGCGCCGCGATCCTCACCGCGGAAGGTATCCGCCAGTCCCAGATCCTCACCGCCGAAGGTGAGAAGCAGTCGGCGATCCTGCGCGCCGAAGGCGAGGCCAAGGCGGCCGCCCTGCGCGCGGAAGGTGAAGCACAGGCGATCCGTACGGTCTTCGAGTCCATCCACGCCGGTGACCCCGACCAGAAGCTGCTCTCGTACCAGTACCTCCAGATGCTGCCGAAGATCGCCGAGGGCGACGCCAACAAGCTCTGGATCGTGCCCAGCGAGATCGGCGACGCCCTCAAGGGCCTGTCGGGCGCGTTCGGCAACTTCGGCGGCGGAGGGCTCGGCCCCAACGTAGGGCCACAGGCCGGTGCGCCCGCGACGGAGCGCCGCGAACAGCCTCCGCTCGACTGATCCGCGGTGACCGCCTGGGAGATGGTCGGGGTCCTTGCCGCCGGATTCGGTGCAGGGGCCATCAATACGGTGGTCGGCTCCGGGACCCTCATCACCTTCCCGGTGCTTCTCGCCATCGGTCTGCCGCCGGTCACCGCCACCGTCTCCAACGGACTCGGTCTGCTCCCCGGCTTCGCCGGCGGAGTCTTCGGCTACCGCCGTGAACTGGCCGGCCAGCGGGCTCGCGTCCTGCGCTTCGGCATCGTTGTCACCGCGGGCGGCCTGTGCGGAGCGATCCTGCTCCTGACGCTGCCGCACTCCGCGTTCGAGATGATCGTGCCGGTCCTCGTCGGCCTCGCGCTCGTCCTGATCGCCCTCCAGCCCCGGATCACCAGGGCGCTGCAGCGCCGCCGCGAACGCAAAGGGCAGCCGGGCAGCGAGTTCGGCGGCCCCTGGCTGCACATCGGCCTGTTCCTCGCGAGCGTCTACGGCGGCTACTTCACCGCCGCCCAAGGCATCCTCTACATGGCCCTGATGGGCATGTTCCTCGGCGAATCCCTGCAGCGCACCAACGCGGTCAAGAACATCCTGGCCGCCATGGTCAACGCCGTGGCCGCCCTCTTCTTCCTCTTCGCCGCCCACTTCGACTGGACCGTGGTCCTGCTGCTCGCGGCCGGCTCCTTGGCGGGCGGCTTCGTCGGCGGCACATACGGCCGCCGCATCCCCTCGGGCTGGCTGCGCGGCTTGATCGTGGCGGTGGGTAGCGTCGCGTTGGTGCAGCTCATCGTGCGCTGAACGCCCGTGCCCATGGGGGTGTGGGGGGCGTGAACCCCCCACACCTGAAGCCGCCGCGGAGCGGCGGGGCAACTCCGGGCCGCAGGCCCGCATCGCAGGGCGTGTGCGGTACGCCGCTACGGACTGAGTCAGCCACTCCGGCAGAGCGGGACGGTCATCCGCGGCCAGAGCGAACAGCATCGCGTCACTGGGCGTCGGCACGAACGGCTCGAACAGCAGCGGCATCCCGGCCTGCTCCGGAGTCCGGTCCGCCTTGCGGTGATTGTCGGCCGCACACGAGGCCACCGTGTTCAGCCAGGTGTCCCCACCGCCCTGAGCCCGCGGTACGACGTGGTCGATCGTGTTCGCCCTGCTGCCGCAGTACGCGCACTTGTTGCGGTCCCTGATCAAGACACCCCGCCTCGACCAGGGAGCGTGTCTTCGGAACGGCACCCTGACGTACCGGCAGAGCCTGATCACCCGAGGCACCGGCAGCTCCACCGCGGCCGCACGCATGCGCAGTTCGGGGTGGGCCTGCTCGACGACGGCCTTATCGGTCAGAACCAGCACGACAGCCCGGTTCAACGTCACCGTCGACAGCGGCTCGAAGCTCGCGTTCAGCACCAGCGTGTCCCGCATCTCGCCCACCCTCCCGTGCGCACCAGCCCACCCCCTCGGCGGACTGGGATCAACTCTGGCCGGGCGGGCTGATCTGGACAACGCATTAAAAATGCCCGCTCCTGATCACTTCCATGACCAGGAGCGGGCAAACAGCCGGTGAAGGCTCAGTTTCGCTCAGTTCTCATCAGGTGCCTCGTACTCACCGATGAGCTGCGCACGCGCCAGCGTGTGGAACCGGAGATTGAAGCCGACGACGGCCGGCGACGCGTCCGCGTCGGGCCCCAGCTTCTCCTGGTCCACCGCGTACACGGTGAAGACATAACGGTGCGAGCCGTCCCCGGGCGGGGGAGCGGCTCCACCGAAGTCCTTCGTCCCGTAGTCGTTGCGCGCGTGCACCGCACCCTCGGGAAGCCCCTCGAACTTGCCGCTCCCGGCACCGGCCGGCAACTCGGTGACCGACGCCGGGATGTCGAAGAGCGACCAGTGCCAGAACCCACTGCCCGTAGGAGCATCCGGGTCGTAACACGTCACCGCGAAGCTCTTGGTCTCCGCCGGGAAGCCCTCCCACCGCAGCTGCGGCGAGACATTGCCCTGCGCGAACACCTGGGCGTCGCCCAGGACTTCACCCGGCGCGACATCGTCGCTCAGCACCGTGAACGACGGCACCTGGGGGTGGAAGTCATGGGGGAGCGGTCGCCGCTTGTCCGTCACGTCAAACCTCCGGTCGGCTGTCTCGGGTCCGGCCTCCGAGCCTAGGCCCAGTTGCGCTTTCCGCCGACCTTGGACAGCCACTCGTTCAGGTAGGCGTTCCAGTCCGTGCCCTGGTAGTCGTTCAGACCCACCTTGAACGCGCGGAAGGTGTCGCCGCCCTGGTTGAACAGACCCGGCTTCTTGTCCATCTCGAGCACGACGTCCATCTCACGGTCATCGGCGACGAAGGACAGCTCGACCTGGCTCAGACCCTGGTACTGCGACGGCGGGAAGAACTCGATCTCCTGGTAGAACGGCAGCTTCTGCCGCGTACCGCGGATGTGACCGCGCTCCATGTCCGCGCTCTTGAAGCGGAAGCCCAGCTGGATGAAAGCGTCGAGAATCGCCTGCTGCGCCGGCAGCGGGTGCACATTGACCGGGTCAAGGTCACCCGAGTCGACCGCACGCGCGATCTCCAGCTCGGTGGTCACCCCGATGTTCATGCCACGCAGCGCCTGGCCGTCGATCGACGTGATCGGCGTCTCCCACGGGATCTCCAGCCCGAACTGCACCGCGTGCAGCGCATTGGCCTTCAGCTCGAAGGCGCCACCAAGACGCTGCTTGGTGAACTCGATGTCCTGCTTGACCTCCTGGTCACCACCCTCGACCTCGACCCGCGCCTGCAGACCGACGGAGAGAGCCTCGATCTGCTGATCCACGGACCCGCCCTGGATCCGGACCTCACCCTGGACCACACCGCCCGGAACCACGTTGGCCTCGGTCAGCACCGTCTCCACGGACGCGCCTCCGGCACCCATGCTCGCAAGCAGCTTCTTGAATCCCATGTCAGTCCTCCCCGTGCCGCACACAGGCGGCCCGTCTTGATCAGCGATCTCTCATCTACAAACGCGAACCGGCAGGCGCTGGTTCCGGCCCACACCCTTCCAAGCGCCGGGCCCCCTGACCACCCACCCGTACAGAACCTTTGCACTACGCTCGTACGCCATGATCGCGGCCCCCGACCGTACGCCCCTGCCCCGCTCGTTCTTCGACCGCCCCGTACTGGAGGTGGCCCCCGACCTCCTGGGACGCACCCTCGTCCGCGCGACCCCCGACGGTCCGATCGCGCTGCGCCTCACGGAGGTGGAGGCATACGCGGGGGAAGCCGATCCCGGCTCGCACGCCTATCGAGGCCGCACGGCCCGCAACGGCGTGATGTTCGGCCCGCCCGGCCACGCATACGTCTACTTCACGTACGGCATGTGGCACTGCCTCAACCTCGTCTGCGGCCCGGAGGGCTTCGCGAGCGGGGTCCTGCTGCGCGCCGGCGAGATCGTCGAAGGCGCCGAGCTCACCCGGCACCGACGCCTATCGGCCCGCAATGACAAGGAACTGGCCAAAGGCCCGGCCCGCCTCGCCACCGCCCTCGACGTCGACCGCGCCCTCGACGGCACGGACGTCTGCGCCGGCCCGGACGCCCCACTCTCCCTCTATACGGGTACGCCCGTGCCCTCCGACCAGGTACGCAACGGTCCGCGCACCGGCGTCTCCGGTGAGGGAGGGGTGCACCCCTGGCGCTTCTGGATCGCCAACGACCCGACCGTCAGCCCTTATCGGGCCCATACGCCCCGACGGCGGACGTCTTGACGGGACTTGACGCATCCCAGGGGGATCCGTAATGTAGTCCGAGCCGCTTGAACCGGGTACTGCCTTCGACAGCAGCCGGAAGCGGCCAAACCACTACTGCGACTTCCCTCAACGGGGTCTATTTCGGCATGCCGGAATTCGATCCCGAGACTCGATTATGAGTTGCCGAAGGAATCCGCTAACGTAGTGAATGTCGAAAGGCCGCAAGGCCGAATAGGCAGCCGAAAGGCAGCCGAAAGGCAGCCGAAAGGCAGCCGAAAGGCAGCCGAAAGGCAAATCCCGCCGACTGGGAATCGGGCCCGAAAGAGTCTGATAGAGTCGGAAACACCGAAGGGAAGCCCGGAGGAAAGCCCGAGAGGGTGAGTACAAAGGAAGCGTCCGTTCCTTGAGAACTCAACAGCGTGCCAAAAGTCAACGCCAGATTGACA
>NZ_JAEIMH010000053.1:0-6572 GCF_016464295.1 Streptomyces sp. N35
CGGCGGCGGCCGACCCGCGGCCCGAGCCCCCGCCCGGGGCCGAGCCGCCGTCCCAGCCGCCGTCTGAGCCGCCGCCCGAGCCGCCGTCCGCGGTCGAGCCGCCGCAGGCTGCACCATCGACCGGCCGTTTGCGCGCCCTCCCGCGCCACCCCCTGACCGTCGCCGTGCTCGCGGCCCTCTGCGCCACCGGTGTCGGCGTGGTCCTGGTCGTCGCGGCCGGTGCGGATCCGGCCACCGCGTGGCAGGCCCTGGACGAGGGCATGTTCGGGTCCTCGTACGCCATCGGCAGCTCGCTGAACTCCGCGGCCGTGCTCGCCCTCATCGCCTCCGGCTTCACGGTCGCGCACCGCGCCGGCCTGGTAAACGTCGGCGGCGAGGGCCAGCTCTGCGCGGGCGGCACGGCCGCGGCGGCGACCGGACTCGCGCTACCCGCCCAGGTGCCCGCCGCACTGGGCGTGCCACTCATCCTGATCGCCGGCTTCCTCGCCGGCGCCGCATGGGCGGGCATCGCCGCCTGGCTGGAGGTGGAACGCGGCACCAGCGAGGGCATCACCACCCTGCTCCTCAACTTCATCGGCATCGGCATGGTCTCCCTCGCCGTCCACGAGGAAGCGCTGCTGCGCCAGCCCGTGACCTCGTCGGAGACCCTGCCGCAGTCCGCACCCCTGCCGGCCGGGGCCCAACTCCCCCTGATCGGCGACGTGGAGTCACCCGCCACCGCCATCGTCCTCGTCGCCGCGCTCGCGGTCGTCACCACCGGCATCGTGCTCCGGCACACCGCGCTCGGCCTGCGGCTGCGCGCCGTCGGACACTCACCGGCCGCATCGGCCCGGCTCGGCCTGCCCGTCGGGCGGCTCGAGGGCGGCGGGCTCGCGTTCGCCGGGGGGCTCGCGGGCGTCGCGGGTGCGGCGCTCGTCGCCACCGCCCCGTATGTACTCGCCGAGCACTTCTCCTCCGGGTACGGCTTCGCGGGCCTCGTCGTCGGACTGCTCGCCCGTGGCTCGCTCACCGCTGTGGCCGCCGTATCGCTGCTCTTCGGCTTCCTGACCTCCGGCGGCATCAACCTCCAACTCGCCGCCGAAGTACCCGCGTCCACCGTCCAGATCGTCCAGAGCCTGCTCGTGCTGTTCATCGCCGCCGCGATGTTGTTCACCACGCGCCGCCCAGGGAGCCGCTGATGAGCGCCGTAGCCCAAGAACTCGCCTCCGGTGGGGTACGGATGGCCCTGCCGCTGCTGCTCGCCTCCAGTGGCGAACTGCTCAGCGAACGCGCGGGAGTTCTCAACCTCTCCGTCGAAGGCATGATGCTCACCGGTGCGTTCGCCGGCGCCGTCGGTGCGCACCAGTCGGGCAGCGCGGCCGTGGGAGTCGTCACCGCGGTCGCCGCCGGCCTGCTGTTCGCCGGCCTCCAGGCGCTGCTCAGCATCACTCTGCGCGCCGACCAGATCGTCACCGGCATCACCGCCAACGCTCTCGCGCTCGGCGCCACCACCTACGGCGCGCGGCTCGTCTTCGGCGACGGCGCCGGCGCCAAGTCCCTGCCCGGCCTCGACCCGCTGGCCATTCCGCTGCTCAGCGACCTCCCGATCCTCGGCCCCGCCCTCTTCGAGCAGACCCTCCTCGGCTATCTCGCCTTCGCCGTGGCCATCGCGCTCGCCGTCGGCTTCAGCCGCCGCAGGACCGCCGGGCTCGTGATCGACGCGGTGGGCGAGGACGCCCTGTCCGCCGACCGCAGCGGCCTTCCGGTCGCCCTCATCCGGTACGGGACCGTCCTGCTCACCGGCGTCAGTGCGGCGCTCGCCGGTGCGCATCTCGCGCTCTCCGAAGTCCATGCCTTCAGCGACAACATCACCGGCGGCATCGGCTATCTCGCCGTGGTCGCGGTCATCGCGGGACGCTGGCGCGCCTGGCCGACGCTGCTCGCCTGCCTGGTCTTCGGGCTCGCCCAGTCCCTGCAGTTCGCGGCGCCCGCGCTCGGCCTGCACATCTCTGCCCCGCTCCTGACGACCCTGCCGTACGTCTTCGCCCTCCTCGCGGTGAGCGGCCTGGTCGGCCGCAGCCGCGCCCCTTCGGGGCTCACCACCCCGTTCGTCCGCGCCAGTTGAGGCAAAGGGACCGATCGTACGGAAGAAAACGCCCAAAGCCGGCATCGCGTACGACGATCGGTCCCCCGACCACCATTACAGGAGCATCCGCGCACATGACCCTGATTCTTTCCCGTTCAGTGATACGTGGCCTGCTCGCCGAAGGCGAAGGTGAAGCCGTCGCGGAGGTCGAGAGGACGGTGGCCCGTGCCCACCGTGACCTGGCGCACGGGCGGGCCGTGCTGCCCGCGCCGCCCGCGATGCGGCAGCCTGCGGGGGACGGTGCCTATCTCGCGATGGCCGCGGCCTCCGCGCCCGACCGGCTCGCCACGGTCAAGCTCCTCGCCGATCTGCCCGCCAACCGCGAGCGCGGACTGCCGGTCCAGCGCTCCGCGGTCCTCGCGGTGGACGCCGAGACCGGTGCCTGCGCGGCGTTGCTCGACGGCGCCGAACTCACCCGGATCCGCACCGCCGCCGCCACCGCCGTCGCCACCCGGGCCCTGGCCCGCGCCGGCGCCCGCACGCTCGGCATTCTCGGTACGGGCCCGCTGGCCCGCGCCCACGTACGGGCGCTGCTGCCCGGGCGCCCGTACGAGCACGTACTGATCTGGGGCCGCACCCCGGCCAACGCCCAGGCGCTGGCGCAGTGGATCACGGCCGAACTCGACGTCCCCGCCAAGGTGTTCGCCGACCCCCGCTCCGTCACGGAGCACGCCGACGTCCTGTGCACCCTCACCCCGTCCCGCGACCCGCTCGTCCACGGCGCCTGGCTGCAGCCGGGCCAGCACATCAACGCGGTCGGCGCCCCGCCACGCGCCGACCACCGCGAACTCGACACGGAGGCGGTGCTGCGCTGCCGCATCGTCGTCGACGCGTACGACACGGCGCGCGCCAAATCGGGCGAGGTGCTCATCCCCCTCGCGGAAGGCGCCCTCACCGAGGACGCCTTCCGCACCGAACTCGGCTCGGTCCTCACCGGACAGGCCCCAGGCCGCACCACCGACGACGAGCTGACGCTCTTCAACTCGGTGGGTGTCGGACTCCAGGACCTGGCGGTGGCGCGGCTGCTGATCGACCGGGCGGGGGAGCGGGGCGTGGGGCTGACCGTCGACCTCGCGGGGTGAGCCACCCCGGGCCCCGTCAGCGGCTCGCCGAGGTGTCAGCCCGCCAACAGCTTGTCGATCCGCTGCAGTTCCTCCGCGGAGAACTCCAGGTTCTCCGTGGCCGCGACACTGTCCGCGAGCTGCTCCGGGCTGCTCGCGCCCGCGATCGCCGAGGTGACCGCGGAATCGCGCAGGACCCACGCGAGCGCCATCTGCGCGAGGGACTGGCCGCGCTCGCGGGCGATGTCGTTGAGCGCCTTGAGCTGGGTGACCGTGTCATCGGTGATGTTGTCGGCGTTCAGGAACGGGCTGAGGCCGGCCGCGCGCGAGTCGGCCGGGATGCCGTCCAGGTAACGGTTGGTCAGCAGTCCCTGGGCGAGCGGCGAGTAGACCACCGAACCGGCGCCGGCCTCGGCGAGCTCCGACCACAGTCCGTTCTCCGGCGCGCGGTCCAGCATCGAGTACTTCGGCTGGTGGACCAGGAGCGGAGTGCCCAACTCGCGCAGGATACGGGCGGCTTCACGGGTCTGCTCGGGCGAGTAGTTGGAGATGCCCGCGTACAGCGCCTTGCCCTGGCGCACCGCCGCGTCGAGGGCGCTCATCGTCTCCTCGAGCGGGGTGTCCGGGTCGGGGCGGTGCGAGTAGAAGATGTCGACGTACTCCAGACCCATGCGCTTCAGGGACTGGTCGAGGGAGGACAGGACGTACTTGCGCGAGCCCCATTCGCCGTACGGTCCCGGCCACATGAGGTAGCCGGCCTTCGTGGAGACGACGATCTCGTCGCGGTGGGCGCGCAGATCCTCCTGGTAGATCCGGCCGAACGCGGTCTCGGCGGCGCCGGGCGGCGGACCGTAGTTGTTGGCCAGGTCGAAGTGCGTGACGCCCAGGTCGAAGGCCTTGTGCACGATGGCCCGCTGGCGGTCCAGGGAGCGGTCGGTGCCGAAGTTGTGCCACAGGCCCAGGGACACGGCGGGCAGCAGCAGACCGCTCCGGCCGGTGCGGCGGTAGGGCATGGACTCGTAACGGCCGGGTGCGGCTGCGTACACGAAGGACCTCACTCCAGAGTCGAAGAACGTTTCTGCCCAGCCTCACCCGCCCGGCGCCCGGCTGTCCAACAAGAACGAACAAAATCTTCCCGTGTGGCTCCCCGCGTGCGCCCTACGGAGAGGAGTCGCCCGCCTGCCGCGGCCCGAGGACCTCGCTCAGGTCGAAGTTCACCGGTTCCTCGAGCTGTTCGTACGTGCAGCTCCCGGGCGCGCGGTCGGGGCGCCAGCGCCGCCACTGGGCGGTGTGCCGAAAGCGCGCCCCGTTCTCCATGTGGTCGTACGCCACCTCGGCCACGCGCTCGGGCCGCAGCGGCACCCAGGTGAGGTCCTTCTTGCCGCTCCAGCGGTTGACCGAGCCCGGCAGTCGGGCCGACTCGTGCGCGGCCTCCTGCGCCCAGGCCGCCCACGGGTGGCCCTCGGCCGATTCCATCCGCAGCGGCTCCAGCTCCTCGACGAGCTCCTCGCGCCGCTTCATCGAGAACGCCGCCACCACGCCCACGTGCTGGAGCACACCCTGGTCGTCGTGCAGCCCGAGGAGCAGGGAGCCGACGACGGGCCCGCTCTTGTGGAGGCGGTAGCCGGCGACGACCACATCGGCCGTCCGCTCGTGCTTGATCTTGAACATGAGACGCTCGTTCTGCCGGTACAGCAGATCCAGCGGCTTCGCGATCACCCCGTCCAGGCCCGCGCCCTCGTACTGCTCGAACCACTGGCGGGCCACGTCCTGGTCCGTGGTCGCGGGCGCGATGTGGACGGGCGCCGAGGAACCCGCGAGCGCCATCACCAGCTTGGCGCGGCGGTCCGCGAGCGGTGTGTCCACCAGGGATTCATCGCCGAGCGCGAGCAGATCGAAGGCGACGAACGAGGCCGGCGTCTGCTCGGCCAGCAGTTTCACGCGCGATGCGGCCGGGTGGATACGCTCCGTGAGCGCGTCGAAGTCGAGCCGGCCCCCGCGGGCGATGACCACCTCGCCGTCGATCACACAGCGTGCCGGAAGGTTCGCCTTCAACGACTCCACAAGCTCCGGGAAGTACCTGGTCAGCGGCTTGCCCGTACGGCTGCCGACCTCGATCTCATCGCCGTCGCGGAACACGAGGGCCCGGAAGCCGTCCCACTTCGCCTCGTACTGCATATCCGGCGGGATCTTGGCGACGGACTTCGCGAGCATCGGCTTGACGGGCGGCATCACCGGCAGGTCCATGCTCTCGATTGTGCTGCGTCCCGCCGCCGTGCGCCCGGTGGATCCGTACTTCCATATGCAGCGCGACGCCGCCCCGCCTACCGTGGCAGGCATGGGTGGAGCTGCGATCGAGCTGGACGCGGGCGGCCGGAAGGTGCGGCTTTCGAGCCCGGACAAGCTGTTCTTTCCGGAGGCCGGATATACGAAGCGGGACCTCGCCGAGTACTACCTCGCGGTCGGCGACGGCATCCTGCGCGCGCTGCGCGACCGGCCGACGACCCTGGAGCGCTATCCGGACGGCGTCGGCGGCGAGTCCTTCTTCCAGAAGCGCGCCGCGAAGAACACCCCGGACTGGATCCCGACGGCCGAGATCACCTTCCCCAGCGGACGCAAGGCGCACGAGATCTGCCCCACCGAGGTGGCGGCGGTGATCTGGGCGGCGCAGTTCGGCACCTGCACCTTCCACCCCTGGCCGGTACGCGCGGACGACACCGACCACCCCGACGAACTCCGGATCGACCTCGACCCGCAGCCCGGTACGGACTTCGAGGACGCGGTGCGCGCCGCGCACGAACTGCGGGCGGTGCTCGACGAGTTCGGCGGCCTGGTCGGCTGGCCCAAGACGTCCGGCGGGCGCGGTCTGCATGTGTTCGTGCCGATCGAGCCGCGCTGGGACTTCATCGAGGTGCGTCATGCGGTGATCGCCGCCGGGCGTGAACTGGAGCGCCGGATGCCGGACGCGGTGACCACGGCCTGGTGGAAGGAGGAGCGCGGCGAGAAGATCTTCGTGGACTACAACCAGGCGGCCCGCGACCGCACCATCGCCTCGGCCTATTCCGTGCGGCCGAATGCCAAGGCCCTCGTCTCGGCGCCCCTGACGTGGGACGAGGTCGACGATGCGCACCCCGACGACTTCGACCTCAAGACGATGCGGACCCGGTACGCCGAAGTCGGCGACGTCCACGCCGACATGGACCGCACCCGCCACACCCTCGACGCACTCCTGGAGCTCTCGGAGCGCGACGCGAAGGACCGCGGCCTGGGGGACATGCCGTATCCGCCCGACTATCCCAAGATGCCGGGGGAGCCGAAGCGGGTGGCGCCGAGCCGGGCGAAGAAGGAGCAGTAGCCGCGGACGTGCCGGTGCCCTCGTCCCGTAC
>NZ_JAEIMH010000053.1:6582-13777 GCF_016464295.1 Streptomyces sp. N35
CGCGGGCGGGCCCTCCCCCCCGTGGGGGGCCCGGGCACCGGTGGATCGGTAACCGGGCTGCTCCTACAGCTCCTTGATGCGGATGTCGCGATACGAGACGACGTCGGTCACGCCGTGCACCTGGATCCCGATGTAGCCGGACGCGAAGCGCCGGCCGTCCGTGCCGGGATCGTCGGACCGTGGGGGCTCGAAGACCTGGCCGCCGGTGTTGTCGAACTCGTTGATCAGCACACCGTTGCGGAAGATCTTGTAGTGCTGGTCGACCACCTGGATCTCGTAGTCGTTCCACGTGCCCTTCGGGGTCACGCCCGCACCGGCGAGACCCACGCGGTCGAAGCCGTAGATCGAGCCGGTCTTGTACATGTCGCCGACGGGACTGTCGAACTCCTGCACCTCATGCCCGTACTTGATGGCGACCCACTCCGGACGCGACTCCTCCGGGTGGTCGTGCACCCACGGGAAGCGCACGAAGACACCGGAGTTGGCGTTGCCGTTGGCCGGGGCGTCGTCGCGCCACTGGAGCTTCAGGGAGAAGTCCGTGTACTTGCGCTCCGGGAACCACAGCATGCCCAGACCGGCCTTCGAGGTGCCCGAGGTGATCGTGCCGTCCGGGTTGAGACCGAACGAACCGCCGCCCACGTGCTGCCACTTGTCGAACGACCGTTGCGTACCGTCGAACAGCGGCGTGTAGCCCGTGGTGTTGCCGGGCGTACCGATCCCGGACGCCTTCGCGGCCTGGTAGACCAGCCGGCCCTCACGGGCGCTGATGACGCCCTCGGCGACCACCCGGTCGCGGACGGTGTCCACGTGCTTGAGGAACAGCGCGTGCGAGGACCAGGACCGCTCGTCCTCGATCAGCTCGCCGATGGTGCAGCGCGCCTTGGTCATCCGGTTGGGCACACCCGAGTTGACCGTGCCGACGAACACCGTGTCGCGCTCGTCGAACTCCGGGCAGTTCGGGGCCTCGGGGCCCGCGCCCTGGACGACGGTGAACGCCGTCTGCTGTGCCTCGGACCCGTTGCCCGCCTTGTCCGTCGCACGGTAGGCGACCGTGTGCCGGCCGAATCGGTCGAGGACCAGCGGCTGCGTGTACGTGACATAGGGCGCGCCGTCGAGCGAGTACTCGACCTTGTCCACACCCGAGTCGTCGTCCGTCGCCGTCAGCGTCACCTTGGCCGAACCGACGTACGCCCCATCGGAGTTCTTGTTCCCGTCGACCTTCGCCGTGACCTCCGGCGGGGTCTTGTCCTCGGCCGGCGCCGCGACGAGGGTGAAGTCGACGCTCTTCTCGGCCGCCGCGTTGCCGGCCTTGTCCGTGGCCCGGTAGCGCACCTTGTAGGTGCCCGGGTCGTGGAACATCACCGGAGCGGTGTACGGCTGCCAGGCGCCGTCCGCGCCGATCGCGTACTCGGTGGTGTTGACCCCCGAGCCCGCGTCCGTGGCCGAGACGGTGACCGTGGCCATGCCGACGTACTGGCCCTGGTCGTTCCGCTCACCGGTCACGGCGGCCGAGGTCTCCGGCGCCGTGGTGTCATCCGTGTCGGGCGCGACGACCTTGAAGGACTCGCTCTTCTCGGCCGCCACGTTGCCCGCCTTGTCGGCGGCCCGGTAGCGGATCTTGTGATCGCCGACCGTGTTCACCACGACAGGACCGGTGTACGGCTGCCAGGCACCGTCGTCACCGACGGCGAACTCGGTCTTCTCGACGCCCGAACCACCGACCTCGTCCTCGGCGTCGACCGTCACCGTGGCCTGGCCGATGTACGCGCCGTCGGCGTTCTTGGTGCCGTCCACCTTGGCCGAGGTGACGGGCGCCGTGGTGTCCTCGCCACTGCCCTCGGTCACGACGAGGATGCCCTGCATCGTGCCGTGGCCCGGGATGGTGCAGTGGTACAGGTACCGGCCCGGGGTGAGGACCACCTCGGCGGTGTGCCTGCCGCCCTGGTCGTCGTTGGGGTTGGCCAGGATGTTCAGCGGTACGTCGTTGTTGTACTCGGGGTCCGCGATGTCGAAGGTCAGCGTGTGCGGCATCCCGGTGGTGTTTCCGGTCGCCTCACTGTTCTCGAAGACGATCGTCGTCGCGCCCGCGACCGCGGTGGTCGGCGCCGACAGATAGCGGTCGATCGGGTCGCCCGCCGTCCAGGTCAGCGTCTGCGCCGCGGCCGCCGACGGGTCCGCTGGCGGGGGGTCCCCCCCCGCGGCCCACGGGTGGCGGGGGGCCCCACTCCTCGCCGTATGCCACGGGTGCCGAGAGACCCAGCACGAGCAGCAGGGTGGCGAGCAGGAGTCTCAGCGGTTTCATCCGCCGCATGTACTGCACGTGCTTTCTCACTGGGCTGCCCCTCTCGCCAGCTGGTTCGCCGCCGGAGTCGCCGCGCCGCCGTGGTAACCGACCTTCCACAGCGCCGACTTGGCGTCCGAGGTGAAGAAGCCGCGCCCGTAGTCGAGGACGTACAGGGCGCCGTCGGGACCGAACTTCCAGTCCATCAGGTTGTTGATGGCGTCATTGCCACCGGGGATGATCTTCTTCAGGGACTCGGCGTGCACCGGGGTACCGCCCTTGCCGACCGTCCTCGGGTCGGTGAGGATCGCGTGCCGCGGCTGGTCGCCGAAGTAGAAGTCACCGACGAACCACTTGCCGTCCCAGTACGAAGGCCACTTGCCCTCGCCCGTCGCGGCCGCGTCGTAGCGGTAGACCGGACCGTTCATCGTGGCCTGGCCGCCGCCCTTGAGCCACGGAAGCAGGAACTTCTGCTCCTCGGCCTTGTACGACGGAATGCCGTTCGCGTCCCGGGGGAAGTCAGGGCCGCCGCCCGCGGGGGAGTACCAGATCGTGTTGGACGTGATCGGCGGCAGCTTCACCAGACCGTCGTTGTTCGGCGACTCGTTGCGCGGGGCGTCGCAGTTGTACCAGCCGAGCGGCTTGGTCGGATCGGGCAGATTGCGGTCGCGGTAGGGCTGCTTGTTGCCCATGCAGTACGGCCAGCCGTGGTTGCCCGGACCGGTGATCGCGGCGAATGTGTCGTACTTCGCCGGACCCCAGGTCGTCGACGGCTGTCCGGCGTCCGGGCCGACCCACCCCGCGTACAGGATGTCGGTCTTCTGGTCGACGAAGATGCGCGCCGGGTTGCGTACGCCCATCACATAGATCTCGCCGCGGGTCTTGCCGCCGCCCTCGTCCGGCTCCTTGCCCGTGAACAGGTTGCCCGCCGGGAGCGTGTACGTCCCGTCGTCCTCGGGGTGGATGCGCAGGATCTTGCCGTTGAGGTTGTTGGTGTTGCCCGCGGTGCGCCGGGCGTCCGCGAAGGAGACACCCTTGTAGTTGGGCTCGGGGTTGTTGCCCGAGTAACCGTCGCTGAACCGCGAGGAGTTGTTGTCGCCGGTCGCGATGTACAGGTTGCCCTTCGAGTCGAAGGACATCCCGCCGCCCGCGTGACAGCAGCTGTGGATCTGCACCGGCCACTGCAACAGGACCTTCTCGCTGGCCAGGTCCAGCTTGTTGGTCGCCAGGTCGAGCGTGAAGCGGGAGACGTAGCGCTGTGCCATCCGCTTGTCACGGTCGATCTTCGCGTGCGGTGTGTAGTGCAGGTACACCCAGCCGTTGGTCAGGAAGTCCGGGTCGAGCTCGACGCCGAGCAGCCCCTCCTCGACCTTGATCAGCTCGTCGCCGCCGCCCTTGTTGCCGAAGACGCTCAAGCTGGCCGCCTTGGTGACCTGCTTGGTCTTCGGGTCGTAGACGTGGACCTCGCCGTTGCCCTTCCCGATGTTCGGGTCGTTCCAGTCGGTCACGACGGGCTGCGAGGAGTCCGCGCCGCCGCGGCCGATGTACAGGATCCGGCCGTCCTTCGCGGTCACGAGACCGTGCGGCTCACCGATCTGGTCGTTGAGGCCCGGCTGGTTGGGCACGGTCAGGCGCTCGGCCTTGTAGTTGCTGTCGATCGTGGCCTTGCAGTCGGCCCGCACCAGACGCGTGGTCCAGTTCAGCGCGCCGCGCAGATGTGCCCGGAAGTCCGTCTCGGAGTACGCGTCCGCCGTACCGCCCATGGCCGTGTAGAAGGACCGGCCGCCGTCGTAGTCACGGCACCAGGAGACCGGGTGGTCCCAGCCGTTGGCACCCGCGCCCGGCTTGTACGAGGCTTCGCGGACGCGCGCGATGGTGTGGACCTTGCCCGACGGGTTCTCCTTCCAGTTGAACCACTTGTCGGGGCGCTTCCACTCCAGCGGAAGGCCGGTGTTGGCCGGATGCTGACGGTCGCCGACCTCGACGGTGGCGCGCTGCGCCGTCGCGCCGCTGCCGGCCGCGGGGCGCGCGCCGATCAGACCGGTGAACCAGTCCGAGTACGGCTCCGTACGCGCGGCGTCGTGCAGACCGACGAAACCGCCGCCCGCCTCCATATAGGCCTCGAGGCCCAACTCCTGGTCGGCGTCGAGGACATCGCCGCCGCCGGTCAGGAAGACCACGGCGTTGAACCTGCCGAGACGGGTGTCGTTGGTGAAGACCGATGCGTCGTCGGTGGCCGTGATGGTGAAGCGCTGGTTCTCCGGACCGGTCAGACCGATCCGCTCGATGGCCTCGATACCGGCGTTGACCACCGGTGACTCCTCGGTGGCCGAGGAGTGGAAGACCAGGACACGCACATTGCTGCCGCCCGGCGGGGACGGCAGTGACATCGTTGTCTGCTCGGTGGCGGTCCTCGGCGGGTCCGGGTAGGGACGCGCGGTGGCCGGTGATGTGGCGAGCAGTCCCACGGTCATGGCCCCGGCCGCGATCCCGGCCGCCCAGGCTTGTCTCGATCTGCGTCTGGCTGTGGTCAACCCTCGGTGTTTCCAGGGCTGTTGATGCGGTGATGACCGCATGTGTTCACCCACCCCTCGTCCGTTACGGCATCAGCGCCTAGGAAAGTAGACGCCTTTGGCCGACCCGCCAATAGCTATGACCGGACTGACCCGAACTTTGTCCTGAGTGTGGATAAACAAAGTTCCCGTCGCTACCGTGTGCCCGTCCCTGGTGACGCCTAGGGCCCTTCGGATGGATCAGCCGGGCCCTGGGGCTCATCAACATCCGTAGCGGCATGGGGAGTTCGTAGATGACCGAGCAGGCGGCCAGCAGTCCCGAGAACCTCGGCAGACGCGTCTTCAACCGGCGTCTGCTCGCCGGTGGAGCGGTGGTCGCCACCGGTCTGACATCGATGTCGGCGGCCGGATCCGGGAGTTCCGCGTCGGCCGTGGCGGAGGCGGCGGTCGCGCCCGCTGGCGGCGCGGTGCGCCATATGAAGCTGTACGTCGAGGCGTTGGCCGACGGGCAGCTGGGCTACGGCCTGGAGAAGGGCAAGGCGTCCATACCCGGCCCGCTGATCGAGATGGTCGAGGGTGACACCCTGCACATCGAGGTCATCAACACGCTCGACATCGACGTCTCCCTGCACCCGCACGGTGTCGACTACGAGATCACCAGCGACGGCACCCGGCACAACAACTCCCATGTGGAGCCGGGCGGTTCACGCACGTACACCTGGCGCACGCATGTCCCGGGCCGGCGCGCGGATGGCACCTGGCGTGCGGGGAGCGCCGGCTACTGGCACTACCACGACCATGTCGTCGGCACCGACCACGGCACCGGCGGCCTGCGCAAGGGCCTGTACGGTCCGCTGATCGTGCGCCGCAAAGGCGACATCCTGCCGGACAAGACCTTCACGATCGTCTTCAACGACATGACGATCAACAATCTGAAGACGGGCCCTGATCTGAAGGCCACGGTGGGCGACCGCGTGGAGATCGTCATGATCACGCACGGCGAGTTCTACCACACGTTCCATATGCACGGTCATCGCTGGGCGGACAACCGCACCGGCATGCTCTCCGGCCCCGAGGACCCCTCGCCGGTGATCGACAACAAGATCACCGGGCCCGCGGACTCCTTCGGATTCCAGATCATCGCCGGCGAGCGGGTGGGGGCGGGGGCGTGGATGTACCACTGCCACGTCCAGAGCCACTCCGACATGGGGATGGCCGGGTTCTTCCTGGTGGCGAAGCCGGACGGGACGATCCCGGGGCATGACGGGGGGCATACGGCGCATGGTGCGGCGCCGAAGGAGTCGGGTGACTCGAAGTCGACGGGCGAGGCGAAGTCGACGGGCGAGCCGAAGGCGTCGGGCGACTCCAAGGCGTCGGGCGGCGACTCGGGAGCGGCGCACCACCACTGAGCGCTGAGTGCTCCCGTCCGCTTCCCTGGTTGCGGGGCGGTTGTCAGTGGCCGGTGCCAGACTCGAAGGCGGCAGGGCAACGGGACCCACAAAGGAGTGGATCATGCTCACCACCCGTTTTGTCACCGGCTCATTGGTCTGGGTAGACCTCGGCACCCCGGATATCGAGGCGGCCAACGCGTTCTACGGAAGCCTCTTCGGCTGGGAGGCGCAGGCCGCCGAGGAATTCGGCGGCTATGTGACCTATCGCAGCAACGGAAAGGCGGTCGCCGGAGGTATGCAGGTCTCGCTCGAGGAGGGCGAGCCAGGCTGGGGCATCTACTTCCAGACGCCCGACGCGGACGCGACCGCCAAGGCCGTCGAGCAGGCTTCGGGCGCCGAGCTCATGGCGCCCATGGACGTCGGACCGCTGGGGCGCATGGCGCTCTACAGCGATCCGGCAGGTGCGGGCTTCGGCCTGTGGCAGCCCGGCGAGATGAAGGGATTCGAGCTCGTCAATGAGCCGGGCTCCCTCAACTGGGTCGAGCTCTACACCACCGACGTCCCCGCGGCCGCCGCGTTCTACGGAGCGGCGCTCGGACTGCAGACCAGCGCGGTCGAGTTCCCCGGCGGCTCGTACACAAGCGTGCACCCGGCGGGCACGGACGACGAGGGGATGTACGGAGGGCTCGTCGACCGGTCGGACGACCCGGTCGAGGCCGAGCGGGGGCCGCACTGGCTGCCGTACTTCGAGGTCGCGGATGTGGACCGGGCCGTGGCCAAGGCGCGTGAGCTCGGGGCGAGCGTGCAGATGGAGCCCACGTCCATGACGGGCGTCGGGCGGCTGGCCAAGATCACGGACCCCTTCGGGGCGCGGCTGGCGCTGATCAAGGGCGATCCGGACCAGGCGTGACGCGCTGTGTGACGCGCTGAGCGTGGGGGCGGGGGGCCCTTCCGGGGGGGCCCCCCCCCGGGTCCCCGGCCTCCCCCCGGGGGGAAGTGTCGGGGGGGCG